>NZ_JBFAZX010000011.1:0-212443 GCF_040689395.1 Dactylosporangium sp. NPDC051484
GTGACCCGAACGGGAAACCCAGCCGAGCGCCTCCGCCCAGAACCGGCCGAGCACCGAGTCGTCCCGAGCCTTGAGGTTCGCCTGCACAAGCCGCAGCGCCATGCCGCCCACCCTATGCCCGGCGAACAGACCAAGACGAAGCACGGGGCCGCCGGCTGATGCCGAGGACTCAGACCAGGCGCAGCTGCCCGCCGGCGCGGGCGGCGGGGCCCAGGTTGCCGGCGCGGTGGTGACGGCGGCACAGCACCTGGTAGTGCACATCGGCCGGGGGCGCTCCGGCCCCGGCGTCGGGGCCGGAGTCGGCCGTGGTGTCGCCGATGACGACCTGGTCGCCCTCGCGGGCGATGACGCCGTCGACAACCCGGGCGTTGAGCAGGCCCGACCGGCCGCACCAGCACAGCACCTCGACCTGGACCCGGGTGACCTCGTCGGCGAGCTCGAAGAGCCGCTGCGCGGCCGGGAACAGGGCGGTGCGGAAGTCGGTGGCCAGCCCGAACGCGTAGACGTCGACGTCGCAGTTGTCGACCAGGTCGGCCAGCTGCTCGATCTGCTCGACAGCGTAGAAGCTCGCCTCGTCGCAGATGAGGTAGTCCACCCGGATGCCGCGCGCCCACCGGTCGCGCACCAGGTCGCGCAGGTCGAGCCCGGCCACGTCGACGGCGTCCTTGCCCAGGCCGATGCGGGTACTGAGCCGGCCCGGGCCGGCCCGGTCGATGGTGGTCAGGACCAGGCCGTGGCGGCCCTGGCGGGCGTGGTTGTAGTCCATCTGCAGCGCGAGGGTGGATTTGCCGCAGTCCATCGGGCCGTAGAAGAACTTCAGCCGGCCGCCGCGGCGCAGGCGGCTGTCGCCGGCGGCCACGCAGGCGTCGAGGTCGTCGGTTGGGGTCACGGCCTGAGAGACTACTTGCCGGCGGGCTCGTCGACGGCCCGCAGGCGCGCCGCGACCACGTCGCGTTCCGTGACGCCCATCGCGTCGTAGAGGTCGAGGGCGGCCTGCAGCCGCTGCCGCGACAGCCGCGGGTCGGTGCTGCACAGGCCGAGGCCGTAGTAGGCGCGGGCCTGCTCGTAGCGGTAGCCGATGCGCATCGCCCGCTCCAGCGCCCGGGCGTGGACGAGCTTGGCCTCCTCCGCCCGGCCGGCGGTGAACAGGCCGGCGCCGAGGTTGTTGCCGGTCAGGCACGCGGTGTGCGGGTCGAGGTGCTCGGCGTCGCGCTGGGCGGCGTGCAGCAGTTCGAGGCCCTCCGCGGTGCGGCCGAGCGCGGTCAGGCTCAGCCCGAGGATGCTGCGGGCCTCGCACTCCACGGACGGCCCGACGTCGGGGCCGGAGTGGCCGAGGATCCAGCGCAGCAGCAGTACCGCCTGCCGGTGCTGGCCGAGCCGCTGCCGGATGATGCCGAGCTCGATGGCGCCGTTGACGGCCAGCCGAGCGGACCCGCTGGCCCGGCCGACGGCGTGGGTGCGCCGGGCCGCGGCGATGGCCTCCTCGGTGCGGCCGAGCTGCCACAGGACCGTCGACAGGCAGGTCCACTGCACGCCGAATATCACCGCCTCGTCGGCGTAGATCGCCGCCATCGAGCGTTCCAGCAGCTCCAGGGCCTCGGTGAGCCGGCCGGAGAACTGGTACACCGCGGCGAGGTTGCTCTGGGCCCGCGGCCCCCACACCGGGTGCTCGACGATGCGGTTGAGGTGCCGGGCGGCGTCGTCCTGATGTCCGGCGCGGGCGTAGGCGGAGGCGAGATAGTTGTGGGTCATCGCGACGAGGTTGTCGTCGCCGGTGGCCTCCGCGGCGGCCAGGGCCCGGCGGTGCAGGTCGAGGGACACGTCGTTCATCGAGTTGCGGAACAGGTAGCTCCACAGCGCCCGGGTGAGCAGGCAGGTGTGCCGGTGCCGGCCGAGCCGGTCGGCGAGCAGGGTGACCCCGATGAGGTTGCCGATCTCCAGGTCGAGCCACCGCAGGGTGCCGGCCATGTCGGTGAAGCGCGGCACCGACGGCAGCACCTCGCCGATGTCGATCGCGCCGCGGTGGCGGTGCTGCTCCCACTGGCGGGTGGCGGCGGCCGTGGACTGCAGGTAGAAGTCGAGCATCCGCTCGGTGGCCGCGTCGCGTTCGGAATCCTCGCCGGCGAGCCCGGCGGCGTATTCGCGCAGCAGGTCGTGCAGCCGGAACCGCCCGGCGACGGGCTCGATGAGCAGGTGCGCGTCAACGAGCCGGCCGAGTAGCTCGTCGGTGTCACGGACGGGCAGGTCGGCGAGGGCGGCTGCGACGCGGACCGCGAACTCCCCGGACGGGTGCAGGCCGGCGAGCCGGAACATGCGCCGGGCCGGCTCGTCCAGCTGCCGGTAGGACAGCTCGAACGCGGCGTGCGGGGAGCGGCCGTCGACGGTGAGGTCGATCGGGGCGGGGTTGGCCTGGCGCAGCCGTTCGGCGAGGTCGGCGACGCTCCACGACGGCCGGTGCGCGAGCCGGGCGGCGGCCAGCCGCAGCGCCAGCGGCAGCCCTCCGCACAGCCGGACGACCTCGGCGGTGGCGTGCGGGTCGGCGGCGGCTCGGGCGCCGACGACGGTGGCCACGAACCGGGCGGCGTCGGTGTCGTCGAGCACGTCGAGGGAGACGGGGTGCGCGCCGTCGAGGCCGCCGAGGCGCCGCCGGCTGGTGACGACGACCAGGCTGGCGGAGGCGCCGGGCAGCAGCGGGGTGACCTGGGCGGGGTCGGCGGCGTTGTCGAGCACGACGAGCATCCGGCGGTGGGCGAGCTCGCTGCGCCAGCGGGCGACGCGCTCGTCGGGGTCGGTGGGGATGCGTTCGGGGTCGATGCCGAGGTGGCGCAGCAGCATCCCGACGGCATCGTGCGGGGCGTGGGGCGGGCGTTCGCCGTGGGCGCGCAGGTCGACGAAGAGCCGCCCATCGGGGTAGCGGTCGGCGACGAGGTGCGCGACGTGCACGGCGAGGCTGGTCTTGCCGACGCCGGCCATGCCGTCGATGGTGAGCACGACCGGCAGGTCGTCGCGGACGGCGCGGGCGGCGGCGACGAGCCGCTCGACGAGGGCGTCGCGGCCGGAGAAGTCGGCGATGTCGCGGGGCAGCGTCCACGGCGTCGGCACCGGCACGACCCGGGCGGACCGCTCGGCCGGGGACGCCACGGGCTGGGGCTGCAGCAGCCCTCGGTACAGCTCCTGCAGCGCCGCGCCGGGGGCGAGGCCGAGCTCTTCGTCGAGGGCCTCGGCCAGGCGCAGGTAGACGGAGATGGCGTCGGCGGTGCGCCCGACCCGGGCCAGGGCCGTCATCAGCTGCCCGTGCAGCCGCTCCCGCAGCGGGTGCTGCTCGGTCAGGCCGGTGAGCTGGCTGATGAGCTCCGCCTGCAGGCCCAGCTGCAGCTCGACGTCGATGCAGTCCTCGACGGCGGCGTTGTGCCGCTCCTGCAGCGCCACGGCGGCGGCCTGGACGCTGGGGCTGTCGACGCCGGCCAGCGCCGGACCGCGCCACAGCTCGAGGGCGTCGCGCAGGTGCTTGCGGGCGGTGTTGAGCTCCCCGGCGTTCAGCGCGGCCCGCCCGTCGGTGACGAGCTGGGCGAAGACGAGGGTGTCGAGGTCGTCGTCGGCGACGACGGCGCGGTAGCCGGCGGTGTCGGTGTGGATGGTGTCGGGCAGCTGCCGGCGCAGCCGCGACACGCAGGTGTGCAGCTGGGCACGGGCGGTGACGGGGGCGGCGTCACCCCAGACGGCGTCGACGAGCCGGGGCAGCGTGACGACCCGGTTGGGGTGCAGCAGCAGCATGGCCAGCAGGATCCGGTCGCGGGTCGCGGAGATCTCCAGCCGCCGACCGGCGACGTCGACCTCCAGCGGACCGAGCAGCCGGTATCGCACGAAGCGAACAGTAACGCAGGGTGTCATGTTAGCGACACCCGCCGGTCACAGGCGGGCCGGCGGGGTGTTACCTGCCTGTTCGATGGCTCGGCGCATCGGCACGGCGGCGAGGGCCACGAACCCGACGACGAAGAAGACCAGCAGGGACACGATCGCGATGCGGTAGCTGCGGGTCAGGTCGTAGGCGAGGCCGAACAGCAGCGGCCCGAGCCAGCTAGTGCCCTTGTCGGAGATCTCGTAGATGCCGAAGTACTCGCCTTCCTTGCCCTTCGGGATCAGCTGGGAGAACAGCGACCGGGACAGTGCCTGGCTGCCGCCGAGGACGAGGCCGATGGCGCCGCCGAGCAGGACGAACAGCACGGCGTGCTTGGCGGGCAGGAAGAACGCCACGAGGACGACCAGCGTCCACAGCACGAGGCTGACCAGGACGGTCTTCCAGGCGCCGATGGCGCGGGCGAGGCGGCCCAGGGCCAGCGCGCCGGCGAAGGCGAGGAACTGCACCATGAGGATGGTGGGCACCAGCACGGTGTCGCTCAGCTGCAGTTCCTCGGTGCCGTACTGGCTGGCCAGCGAGATGACGGTCTGGATGCCGTCGTTGTAGATGAGGTACGCGACGAGGAAGAACAGGGTCAGCGGGTACGCCTTGAGGCTTTTCAGGGTGTGCCACAGCTGCCGGAACCCGTCGGTGAGGACGTTGCCGGAGGTGCCGAGGGCCTCGGCGGCGGGGGGCCGGTTGCGCAGCGTCAGCAGCGGGATGGTGGTGAACCCGGCCCACCACAGGCCGGCGGAGACGAGACTGTAGCGGGCGACCTCGCCGGTGGACAGGCCGAGACGGTCCTTCATGAGCACGGCCGCGACGTTGAACAACAGCAGCAGGCCGCCGCCGAGGTAGCCCCAGGCCCAGCCGAAGCTGGAGACCCGGTCGCGGTCCTCTTCGTCGGCGATCTGCGGCAGGAACGAGTTGTACACCACGACCGACGCGCCGAAGGCGATGTTGGCCAGCAGGAACAGCCCGGCGCCGAGCAGGTAGCGCTCGCCGGTGAGCAACAGCATGGCGGTGGTGGCGCCGGCGCCGATGTAGGCGAACAGCGCCAGCAGCTGCTTCTTGCGCGGCGAGCGGTCGGCGATGGCGCCGACGACCGGCAGGACGAACACGGTGAGGAACACCGACAGCGACACCGTGTAGGGGAACAGGGCGCCCGGGGCGATGGCGATGCCGAGCGGGCGGATGACGGCGTCGCCGCACCCGTCGTCGCCGCAGCCGGCGGCCTTCTGGGCGATGGAGGTCAGGTAGGGGCCGAGGAAGACGGTGATGACGGTGGTGGAGAACGCGGAGTTGGCCCAGTCGTAGAAATACCAGCCGGTGCGCTCCCGGCGGGTGCTCAGGCGCGTTTGCTGCACACTGTCATCCACGGTGGACACGGGGGACCCTTCCTCGGGTGCGTCAGTGCCAGATGCCGCGCGCACGGTACACCTCGCGCAGCACCTCGATGTGATCGGTCATGATGCCATCAACGCCGATGTCGAGGAAGTGGGCGATCTCGTGCGGGTCGTCGATGGTCCACAGGTGCACGTGCAGCCCGGCCCGGTGGCAGTAGTCGACGAACCGCTCGGTGGCCAGGGGGATCCGGCCGTACCGCGGCGGGATCTGGACCGCCACGACGGTCTCGGCGGGGGTGTAGCGGCGGCCCACCTGGAACGCCGCCCACAGCGCGGCGACCTCCCGCATGCCCATCGAGGTGGCCACGGCAGGGCCGGCGTGGCGGCGCATGCGGCGCAGCCGGGCGGAGGAGAACGAGGCGAGCAGGACCCGCTCGTGCGCCTTGAGCCGCTCCACGACCTCCAGCGTCGGTTGTACCGCATGGTCGGTCTTCGCATCGATGTTGAACCGGATGTCCGGGTAGGCGGCGAGGACCTCGTCGAGGCGGGGCACCGCGGCGGCACCGCCGACGCGCTCGGTCCGCAGATCCGCCCACCGTAAGTCGATCATCCGACCCGGGCGCCCCAGGAGCCGCTCCAGCGTGTCATCGTGGAACACGACCGCGACCCCGTCGGCGGTGGCGTGCGTGTCGGTCTCGATGTACTTGTACCCGAGCCTGGCCGCACGGGCGAACGCCGCTGTCGTGTTCTCGTCACCGGCCGCCGCCCCGCCGCGGTGGGCGAAGCCCAGCGGTCCTGGCGTGTCGAGGTAGGGCACCTGCTGTCTCACGCGGCCAGTATGCAGCGATCTTCGGTCAACTTCGCGCAACGGCGGGTTACGGCAGGCTTGACGGCCGGCGCAGAGCGTGGAACGGCAAAGGTAGGGTGACGCACATGCGCGTGCTCGGCATCGACTTCGGCACGTCGAACACGGTCGCGATGGTCCGCACGCCGGACAAGCGGATGCGACCGCTGCTGTTCGACGGTTCCCCCTTGCTGCCCTCAGCCCTGTACTTCAACACCGACGGAAAAGTCCTCGTCGGCCGGGACGCCGAACGCAACGCGCGGCTGGACCCGGCCCGTTTCGAGCCCAACCCGAAGCGGCGCATCGACGACGGCGAGGTGTTCATCGGCGACCATCCGATGCCCGTGCCGCGCCTGTTCGCGCACGTGCTGTCACAGGTGAGCACGGAGGCGCGGCGGCAGCTGGGCGCGGCGCCGGACGAGGTGCGCCTGACCCACCCGGCGCGGTGGGGCGAGCGGCGCCGGTCGCTGCTCGTCGAGGCGACCCGCATCTCGGGGCTGGGCACGCCGCGGCTGATCGCCGAGCCGGTCGGGGCGGCGTCGTATTTCACCGCGGTGCTGGGCTCGGCGGTGCCGGTGGGCCGCAGCCTGGCGATCTACGACCTGGGCGGCGGCACGTTCGACGCGACCGTGGTGCGCCGCACCCAGTCCGGGTTCGAGGTGCTCGCCGAGGACGGCCTGGCCGACATCGGCGGCCTGGACTTCGACCACGCGATCGTGGAGCACCTGGGCAAGACGTATTCGCAGAGCCACCCGGAGAAGTGGGCGTCGCTGGCCAACCCGACCGACGCCTCGGACCGGCGGTTGCGCCGGATGCTGTATGAGGACGTGCGCGGGGCCAAGGAGATGCTGTCGCGCACGGCGTCGACGGACATCCACCTGCCGTCGATGGAGATCGACGCGCACATGACCCGTGAGGAGCTGGAGACGCTCGTCCGGCCCCAGCTGGAGCGGACGGTGGCGTGCCTGCGCCGGGCGATCGAGTCGGCGCGGCTGCAGCCCAAGGATCTCGTCGGGATCTTTCTGGTCGGCGGGTCGTCGCGGATCCCGCTCGCGGCGCACCTGATCCACACCGAGCTGGGCGTGGCGCCCACGACCCTGGAGCAGCCGGAGACGGTCGTGGTCGAGGGGGCGCTGTGCATCGGCGTGGCGCCCAACCCGGCCCGCGCGTCGGGCACGCCGCGGCAGGTGACCCCGCCACCGCAGCAGCGGCCGGTTCCGGCGGCGACGCACGCGCCGGTGTCGGCGGCGCCGATGTCGGGCGTGCCGATGTCACCGGCGGTGCAGCGCCCGCCGGTGACCCCGCAGCGGCCCGCGGTGGTGCCGCAGCCCGTCGTGCAGCGCCCGCCGGTCGCCCCGCCGCCGGTGCAGCAGCCGGTGTTCCGGCCCCAGCCGCCGCAGCAGCCGGTGGCCCCGCCGCCGGTCGTGCAGCCGGGAAGGCCCGGCCCGTTCCCGCCGCAGGCGGCCCGGCAGGCCCCGCCGAAGCCGGGCGAGGCGGGGGAGCGCAACTGGATGGCCGTGATCATCGTGGTCCTGGTGGTTGTGGTGGTGCTGTTCGTGATCCTGCTGGCGCAGGTCCTCTGAACCTGACAGCGAACACCGAAGCGGCGGCGGTACCCGGGGAGGTACCGCCGCCGCTTCGGTGTTCCGCTCGTTACTGAGGCGCCCAGAAGGTGGCGAGGCTGCTGGCGGCCGGGTCGTCGGAGCCCAGCAGCAGGCTCCACGGGTCGGCGCCGGGCGGGACGTCAACGCCGGCGTAGTCGGCCAGGCCGCCCGGTCCGGCGGGCTCGTGGCCGGTTACGGCCGGGTCGAAGGCGGCCGACAGGCTGTGGCCGGGGCCGCCGAGGACCTCGGCGTCGCTCCACGGGAACCCGTCGACGGGCTCCGGCGGGTCCTGCAGGTGCAGCTGCTCGGGGAACTGCGCCTCGTGCCAGGCAGGGTCGTCGGCGCCGGCCTGGACGTCGGGGTCGGTGCCGAACGCGGCCTCGTGCGGGTCGTCCGTGTGGTCTGTGTGATCAGGGCCGGGGACGTCGTGGGCCTGCGGGTCCTCGTGGTGCTGCTGGTCGCCGGGGTGGTCGCCCTCGTCGTAGCCGGCGTCATGCGGGTCCGTGGTGTCGTGCAGGGCCTGGTCGTACTCCGCGGCGGCGTGCTCGGTGCCGAGCGGCTCCTCGAGGTCGTCGCCCCCGTGCTGAGGGTCGAGGTGCCCGCCGCCGAGGTCGTGCTCCTCGGCGCCGAATCCGGTGTGCGGATGCCCGTCTGCGAAGTCGGCGCCGTAGTCCTCGCCGAAGCCGCCGTGCAGGTCGTGTCCGGTGTCGCCGGACAGGTCCGCGGTGTCGGCGGTGTCGCCGCCGTCAGACCATTCCCAGTGCCCGTCCATGGAACGTCAACCCCCTACGCCTCGGCCAGCGCTTCAGCCGCATCGGCAGGCGCGTTCGGGGTGAGCGCGCGGATGCGCACGAGCACCTCGTCGACCTGTTTGATGCGGGCGCGCAGGCCCTCTCGTTCGGTGTTCAACGCGGCCTTGCGCTTGGCGCGTTCGGCCTTGTCCTCGGCCAACGACTTGTCGATGTTCGCGATGTGCGCGTCGAGCTGCTTGAGGCGCCGCTCGATCGCCTCGTCGAGGGCGAGCGTCAGCGCGTACTGCAGGTCGGTGAACCGGTGCATGATCTCGTCGGACAGCGCGGCGCGGGCCTCGCCGAGGACCTCCCGCAGCCAGGCGCGGGCCTGGGCCTTGTCCGCCATGCTCTTCCGCTTGAAGATCATGTAGGCGCCGGCGGCGAGGCCGAGGCCGACACCGACGACGGGCAGGACGAGCCCCGCGCCGGCCAGGCCGACCGCGCCGAGCGCGCTGGCGCCGCCGAGCATGCCGGGCACGCGGGCGGCCATCATCGCCATACCGGCCGAGGACATGACGACCATGGCGCCTTCACCGGACTGCTCGCGGCGCGGCTTGGTGCCCAGGGCGTGGCGCAGTCTGGCGTTGAGCCCGCGCAGCACGTGCTGCAGCTCGTTGGGGTGGAACACCTGGGCCAGGACCCGCTCGCCCACCTTGCGGAAGCGGAACTCGAGGTCGTGCGACAGCCGGACACTCAGCGCGTACAGCGCCTTGTCCAGCTCGGCGGGCAGCTCCTGGATGTCGCCGCGGCCGCCCTTGTCGATCTTCTCCATGAACTGTTCCTGCAGCTGCGTGATGTAGTTACGCAGCCGCGTGGTGGCCTCGACCCGGGCCCGCTGGGTCTCGGTGGACAGCGCCAGGGACCACTGCCGCGACTCGGTGCGCTTGCGGGTGGCGACCTGGGCGCGTTCCTCCTTGGCCCGCTCCGCGTCGGCCGGGTCGGGGTCGGTGGCCTTCATCCGGTCGCCGAGCTCCTGGTCGACGCGGATGTACTCGGAGCGCACCGAACGCAGCACGTTGGCCTGCGCCAGCAGGTGGCCCTTGCTGGCCAGGTTGATGAGCGCGTGCTGCAGCTCGGCGATGCGCGACTCGCGGATCAGTTCGCCGGAGGCCTCCTTGGGCATCTGCATCGCCAGCTCCGCCAGCCGGGCTGAGACCGGGAACCACGGCGCCGAGGCGAACCGGGGCGCGTGGGTCTGCAGCTGGCCCTTGTTGTCGGCGAGGATGGTGCGCCAGCCGGGGTACGCGTCGACCTTCGTCAGCGCGAACAGCACGAAGTTGACCCTCTTGCTGGCCTCGATGAGGAAGTTCATCTCCGGCTTGGCGAACGGCGAGGACGAGTCGACGACGAACAGCAGCGCGGTCGCCTTCTCCACCGCGTCCATGGCGACCTCGGCGTGCATCGAGTCCAGCCCGCCGGTGCCGGGCGTGTCGATGAGCGTGAGGTACTGCAGCAGCGGCGCGGAGTGCTGCACCTCGATGCGCCGCGGCGGCCGCATCCCGTCGGGCAGCCGGCCCAGCACGGTGCCCCAGTCGCGCAGGTCGCCCAGGCCGAGCGGGACGGGGTCCTCGCGGCCGGGGATGTAGGCGCGGGCGCCGTGCTGCGGGTTGTGCTGGAACTCCAGGTAGGAGGCGGTGGCCACGGCCGCGTCGACCGGGGACAGGTTGGGCACGCCCATGAGCATGTTGGTCAGCGAGCTCTTGCCGCGCTTGGTCTCGCCGACCACGACGATGCGGGGCCGCTGGACCTCGCGGCGCCGCTCGGTGTCGATGTCGGCGGCCGCGTCCGGGTCGATCTTGCGCAGGTAGGCGAGGCTGCCCTCGACGCCGGCCTTGAGTAGCTTGCCCAGGGCGGCCGTAGGGTCGGCGGGCTTCTGCGCCTGCGGCCCGGCGGGTGCGTTGGAGGTCGAGGTCATCGTGGCTGCTCTCTGCGCGGCTGCTGGGTTGTGTGGACGATCGGGTGGGCGCCGGTGGCCCCGCCGGCGTTGCGGGCAGCCTGGAACACGGTCACGATCGGGGCCCGCAGGACCCGCCCGTCGCGGTCGACGTAGCCGGGGACCTCCACGCCGGAGATCTGCCCGCTGAGGCTCGGGTCGTTGGTCGGGGTGGTGCCGCCGGCCTCGTGGTGTGCCGGGTCGAAGCGCACCCCGGTCGGTTCGAGGATGGTGACGCCGGCCTCCTGCAGCGCGGCGCCGAGCCGGTCGCCGAGGGCCTTGCTGGTGACCCGGTCCCGCACGTAGATGGAGGCCTGGACCAGCGCCCGGCGGTCGGCGTCGGCCTGGCCGCCACGGCCGGGCGGCGCGGACACCGGGGCGGTGGCGGCGCCGGAGCCGCGGGAGGCCAGCAGCAACAGCAGCAGCAGGGCCGCGCCGGCGAGCAGGGTGCCGACGAACCCGACGAGCGCCGGCTTGATCCCGAACGACTCGCGGGCCAGGCACGGCTGCGTCTCGACCGTCTGGGCCTGGGTGTTCGGGTTGTCCGGCTGGTCGGGCGTGCCGCCGCTCTTGGCCGGGCCGGTGGCCGCGTTCGTCGCGGGCGGCGCGGTGACCGTCGCACCCGGGCAGTCCGGATCGCCGCCGATCAGGCCGGTCGCCGCGCCGGTGATCACCGCGATGATCAGCGCGACGGCGACCGCGACGAGGCGCAGGCTGTTGGAGGACATCTTCGGCTCCTGGGGGTGGGGGCCTCGGCTACTGGCTGGGCTGTTGACGGGCTTGCTAACGGGCATGGCTCTGCCCCCCGCCGCGGATGCGCTGGGACAGCAGGTAGAAACCACGGTGGGCGACGAGGGCGACCCGCGACTGCGAGGGGCTGGCGCCGGCCACGGCGTAGGCCCGCCAGCGGGTCGCGGCGTCCAGCGCGGCGCGGACCATCTGGTCTCGGTCGGAGGCCGGCAGGTTGAGGATCCAGCCGGGGTCGTTGGACAGCGCCAGGCGGGTCAGCTCGCCCTCCATCTGGTCGGGCAGGTCGACCGCGCCGGTGGTGACCAGCTGCGCGACCTCCAGCAGCCGCAGCCGGTGCGACTCGGGCTGCTGCAGCACCCGTTCGATCGCGTCGCGCAGCAGCTCCCGGTCGTGGGGCCGCTCGGCGTGGCTGGCGATCTTCTCCAGGCTCGACAGCGCCCACCCGGCCTTGATGGCGTCGGTGCGCCACCGGAACGCGTGGTCGAGGGTCTGGCGCAGCCGCGGGAACCCGGAGGCCTGGAACAGCGTCCGGACCAGCTCGCCGGTGGCCAGGGTCGGCTTGGCGACCAGCTGGGCGATGGCGAAGCTGATCCCGTAGAGGTCCAGCAGCCGCAGCAGCCGCTCCCGCGACTCGCGGGTCACCGTGCACTCGCGGCTGGTGAACAGGTCGACGGAGGCCAGCAGCACGGTCCGCTCACCCTGCGGCAGGGCGGCGAGCTGGCGCAGCGCCTCGCAGTCGGCGGCGGTGAGCCGCCCGGCCTCGGTGGTCTCGGCCAGCAGCCCGACGACCGGCACGACGTCGGAGACGACCCGGCGCAGCACCTTGGACTGGTCGGTGGCCAGCGGCGCGACGATCGGCCACGGGTCCTGCCCGCCGCCGGCGAGCTTGTCCACCTTGTTGAACAGGCCGAGGGAGTTGATCGGGTTGCTGGACAGCCGGGCCGAGATCGACCGGAACGCCTCCAGGGCCTGCACGTCGTCCTCGCGCACCGACTGGGTGAACACGTAGATGATGGCCTCGGCGCCGGACAGCGCCCCGGCGGAGTCGGAGTCGAGGTCGTCGTCAATCGGCGCCTCGGAGAACAGGAACCGCCGCGCCTGGTCGGACACGGACGTGTTGGCGCTGGACAGGCCGGGGGTGTCCACGACGGTCAGGTCGCGCAGGTGGTCACTGGTGAGCGTCACGTCGACGTAGGCGACCTCGTGGCGGGCGACGCCGAGCCGCTGCGGGATCATGCCGGCCTCGTCCAGCGGGAGGCTGACCCGGGCGCCGTTGCGCTTGACCACGTCGACGCGGTCGGACGTGCCGTAGCGGAACTGGGTGACGATGCGCGTGCACTCGCCGACCTCGGTCGGCGCGACCCGCCGCCCGATGAGCGCGTTGACGAGGGTCGACTTGCCGGACTTGAGCCGCCCGGCGATCGCGACCCGCAGCGGCTCGCCGAGCCGCCGCCGCACGTCGACGACCTGGGCCTGGGCGGCGCCTCCGAGCCGGTTGCCGACCTCGGCGCACAGGTCGGCCACACGGGAGCTCAGCGGTCCTGGAGCCACGGGGTCAGCTCCGCTTCGACGTCGCGCACAGACTGATCACCGACTGCGCGAGGCCGGTGTGTTCAGCCACAATGCCGACGTACCCTCGGGTGTCCAAGGGGTGGACCACGCTCATTATTCGCTCCTGGGTGCGATCAGTACCGTCATGTCCCGCACGTACGGCACACACATTACGAATATCCTGCGCGCGCAGGATCCCATGTTCGTGCCAGGAATGGAGGCGCCCCGTGCCTGAGGCACCGACTGATGAACCCGCCGCCTCGGCGGCCGGGTCGGCGGTGGTCGGCCGGGCGAGCGTTCCTGCCGCGACGTGGCCGCCCGCCGAACTGGTCGCCATGGCGGTGGACGCCCTGCGTAACCCCGGTCTGGTAGTCATCGCCGGCGCGCCGGGGACGGGCCGCACGAGCGTGCTCAAGCGCCTCGGGGAGTCCTTCCGGGGCCCGGTGTTCAGCGGCGGCGCCCTGGCGATGCTGCGCGGTGTGCCGGCCCTGCCGCTGTCGCGCGCGGTGCGGGTGCGACTGCCGTCACACGAGGCGCCGCTGCTCGCCGAGGCCGTCCGCTCCCGTGTCCGTCACGGGCTGCTGCTCGTCGATGACCTCCAGTGGGCGGACCCGCTCACGATGGCCGCCCTCCCGGCGATCGCCGAGCACTGTCGGATAGTTGTCACATTGCGGACACCGCACCGCCTTCCGGGCGACGCCGAACGCGCGCTGCGCGCCGCGGCCGCCACGTCTGGCGCATGGCTGTCGATGCCGCCGATGCCTCCCGACGCCGCCGCCGCGCTGGTGCGGCAGCTGGCCCCGTCGGCCTCCACCGCCGTCGTGGCCGACCTGGTCCGACGCGCCGGTGGGGTGCCCCTCGCGGTGACCGCCCTGGCCAAGCACGTCGCCCAGGGCGGCACGCCCCGCGACGGCGGAGACGGCCTCGACAAGGGCCTGGCCTACACCGTCGCCGGCGCCCTGGCCGACCTGACCCGCCCGGCCCGCACCGCCATGGCCGCACTGGGCCTGCTCGGCCGGCCGGTCACCGCGACCGTGCTCGGCGAGGGCCTCACCGAGCTGGTCGAGACCGGCCTCGTCGAGCTCGCCGAGGGCATCGCCGCGCCCGTGTCCCCGTATACCGCCGAGGTCGCCGCCGGCCTGCTCGACGCCGCCGAGCGCGCCGCCCTGCACCGCCGCCTCGCCACCCTTGTGCCGCCCCGCGAGGCCGCCCGGCACCTCGCCGCGGCCGGCGCCGCGGCGGAGGCCTACCGGGTCGCGGTGAGCGCCGCCGCGGCCGCCGAGTCCTCCGGCGACCGCGCCGAGCTGCTGCTGCTGGCCTGCGACCTGCCCGGCGTCGAGGCCGAGCCCGAGGTCCGCGTCGCCGCCGCCCGCGCCGCCCTGGCCGCCGGCCGGCCCGGCTCCTGCCTGCGCGTCATCGACCCGGCCACCACCGACCCGGTCGGCGCCGTGCTGCGCGGCGAGGCCCTGCTGCAACAGGGCAGCCCGGTCGCCGCCGCGGCCGCGGTCGCCGCCGTGCCCGACGGCGCCCCGGCCGAGATCGTCGGCGGCCGGGACCGTATCCGGCTGCTGTCCATGCTCACCACCGACCCCGGCGGGGCGCTGGCCCGCGCCGAGGACCTGCTCAACGTCCACGGCGACGCGCCCGCCCACCCCGGGCTGCGCGCCGCGATCGCCGCCGTGCGGGCCGGCACCCGCCAGCCCAACTGGGAGTACGGCCTGGCCTCCGCCGCCTCCGCCGCCGGCCAGGCCGGCGACGCGCTCGCCGCCCGCTGGTCGGCGTGGCTGCTCGTGGAGACCCTCACCGCCGACGCCCGCCTCGCCGAGGCCGCCCAGGCCGCCGCCGCGGCCGCCGCCGCCTGCGCCGGCGACCTCGCCTACAGCTGGCAGACCCGGTTCCTGGCCGCCCAGCTGTGGTGTGACGCGCTGCGCGGCGAGGAAATCGACGAGGTCGTGCGTCGGGCCGGCGACCTCGCCGACCGGACCCTGCCCGCCCTGGCCCGCGGCTACGCCGTGGCCGCCGCCAGCCTCGCCGAGGCCGACGGCGGGCTGCTCGCCCCGGCCCGCGCCCGCCTGGAGGCACTGCAGAACCGGCCCGCGTCCGCCGGCCCGGTCCTGGACTGGGTGACCCGCGAGGCGGCCTGGCTCGACGGGCGCCCCGACCAGGCGTACGACCCGGCCCGCGACCTCGACCTCGACACCGCGGCCTCCTCGCCACTCGTCGACGGGCTGCGCCGCATCACCGCCCGCTGGGCCGCCTACGACGCCGGGGTCGCCGCCTCCGGGCTCGAGGACTCCGCCGGCTCCGTCGAGACCGGGGCCTCCGCCGGCGCCGAGGGTCTCGCCGGTATGCCCCTCGCGCCGGTCCGGGCCACCCTCGAGGCGTGGAAGGCCCCCGACCGCTTCGCCGAGGCCGCCGCCGCCTGGCGCGAGCTCGCCCGCCGTGAGGAGGTCCGCTGCCTGCTCGCCCAGGGCCTGCTCGAGGACGGCGCGCAGCTGGCGGTGCCGCCGTTGCTGCAGGCCGAGCAGCTCGCCGAGGAGGCCGGCCTGATCGTGCTGCTCGGCCGGGCCCGCCGGGCGCTGCGCCGGCACTCGATCCGCCGCGACACCCGCGGCCGGCGCGCCGGCGACGAGCTCACCGACCGCGAACGCGACGTGCTGCGGCTGGTCGCCAACGGCGAGCCGACCCGGCGCATCGCCGGCCAGCTGGGCATCTCCCGGGAGACGGTGGAGACGCACATCCGCTCCGGCATGCGCAAGCTCGGCGCCCGGACCCGCACCGAGGCCGCCGCGTTAGCCATCGAGGAGCTTGGATGAGTAGTCGCGTACTCTTGTGCCGGACGGCACCTTCATCGCATGGTGGGCGCATGTCTTTACCGATGGGCCGCTGATGGCGGGAGATCCGGCACTCGCACCGCGGTACGTCGTGGCGACCGGCGCGGATGCCACCGCGGTGCTGCGCAGGCTCGCCCGGGCCGGCTGGACGACCCGGGAAGGCTTCGCCCTCACCGACCAGGCCTGGGACGTCTCGGAGGCCAGACTCGCCCTGTTCGGCCGGGTCACCGACGCCGACACCGCCGAACTGGCCCTGCTGGCCGCCGCCCGCGGCGCCGGCATCGTCGCCATCAGCGACGCCGCCGGCGACATCGGCCGCGCCCTGCTGGCCGACCTGGGCCGCATCGGCCCCGTCACCACCGACCCCGACGCCGACCTCGACACCGACCCCGCCGAGGACGCCGGCGGCCCGGTCTTGGCCCCGGAGCAGCGCGCCCTGCTCGAACGCCTCGCCGGCGGCGAGACCATCGCCGCCGCCGCGGCGGCGGAGTTCCTGTCGCTGCGCACCGCGAACCGCCGCATCGCCGAGGCCCGCGAGGTCCTGGGCGTGCGCACCACCCGCGAGGCGGTCCTGGCCTACCTGCGCATGCGCCGCGACGGCGCCTGATCCGCGCTCCCGCGCCGACGGTGGCGGCGCCGCACGCTCAGCGGCCCCCGGTTGCGCCCCGTCAACGGCGGCCCCACCCGCACCGTCGACGCCTCATGATCCGGTTCACCGGCTCAGACCAAAGCCCGACGCGCCGCGGGAGCCTTGACCCGCGTTCCTGACGTCGCTCAGGCGGCGGGACGGTGGCGGCGCTGCACGCTCAGCGGCCGGACCGGGTCGATGTACCGCGGCAGCCGAGGCTCATCGGCCCGCAACGCCCGCAACTCGGCCGTGATCGCGTCGATGATCCGGTCCGTGGCCCGCTGCGCCGCCCCAGCCGCCGCCGGGTCGATCCCGGACAGGTCGACCGGCGCCCCGAAGTGCACCCGCACCACGGGCCGGCGCACCAGCGCCCGGCACAGCGTGCGCACCGTCGGCCCGAACCCGCCCCACGCCGCGACCTCATGCGCACCCCATTGCGCGACCGCGACGACCGGAGCCCCGGTCGCGAGCGCCACCCGGGCCAGCCCCGTCTTGCCCCGCTCCGGCCACATCCCCGGGTCGAGCGTGATGCGCCCCTCCGGATAGCCGAGCACATGCGCCCCGCCCGACAGCGCCGCCGCCACGTCGTCGACGGCCGCGGCCACGTCGGCCTGCCGCCGGTTGACCCGGATGTGCCCAGCCGCCCGCATCACCGGCCCGACCACCGGCGCCCGGAACAGCCCACCGGTCGCCATCAACCGCGGCGCGAGCCGGGCCACCCGGCACGCCGCCGTCATCGCGACCGGATCGAACGGCCCGATGTGGTTGACGGCGAGGATGACCGGCCCGCCGCGAAGCTCCTCCGGCACGTCCCCGGTGACCCGCAGCCGGGCGACGGGCATGATGACGACCCGCGCGAGCCAGAGCAGCACCCGCCACGTGCGCGGCACTCGCCATGCCACCACCGCCGCGTCTGCGCCGGCTGACACTGCCGTTGCGGCCCCGTCGGACTCGGCGGCATCCGCGGCGGGGGACTGCCGCAGTCCTGTACCAGCGGACTCGGCCGACCCCGCCCGGGGCGACCCTCCCGGCGCCGCGCTGGACGGCTCTGCCAGCGCTGGACCGGCTGGCACTCCGGGCGTCGCACCGGACGGCTCTCCTGGCGTCGCGCTGGACGGCGTTCTCGGCGGCGCGCCGGGGGAGAAGGAGCCAGCACCCGAGGGCACGATGGAAGCCGGGTCGGCGTCGAGGGGCGCCCGCGGCCGGGGCGGCACCGGAGATCCGGCCTCGGTGGTCGTCGTATCGTCGGCCTGCCGCCCGATGCCTGGCTCCCCGTCGCTCACGTGCCGCCTGTCCGTTTCTGCACCTCGGGTGGCGCCGCCGGGCTGACGAATCCCTGGTGCCCGCCGTGCAGCGCCATGTCGTTTCGGCCGGCACACCGGGTGTGCCGATCCGGACGGCTCAGGGAAAGCCGACCTTGGAACGGTAACGCCGCCGCCCCACGGCGCAACCGTCCCGACGGCTGGTGTTCACCTGCGGCACATCGCCGTTGCTCGTCGCCGGCCGCCCTGGTGTGACCTCGGGGCGGCCGGCGACCTGATCGGCTCCGCGGCTCCGCGGTCCCGCCGGCCGGCCTCGCTACTCGGCCTCGCGTAGCTCCGCCAGCCTCGCCTCGATCTCGGCCAGTTCGGCGCGAAGGCGCTCCGCCTGGGTCTCGGCCTCGGCGCGGGCCGCGGCGACGATCTCCTCGACCGCCTCGTGCACGCCCGGCACGTCGAGCATCGCGACCATCTTCAGGGCCTCGCCGGCCTTGATGACATACGGCTTGGCGAGGGCCTTCGCGCCCTGGTTGGCCGCCACCGTCCATTCGCCGTCGGCGTAGGCCAGGGTGACCGTCAGGCCCACCGGGACCTTCGCCTTCGGGGCGGCCTTCTTCGCCGCCGGCTTGCCACCCGACGTCCTCGCCTCCGTGTCGGCGGCGGGCGCGTCCTTGGGCGCCGCGGGCGCGGGCTTCGCGGCCGGCTCGGCGGCCGCCGGCGGTGCGCTGGGCGCCGCGGCGGCGGTGGGGGAGTCGGGCTTGGCAGGGGAGTCGCTGGTCGCGGTGTCGGCGGTCACGGAAGGGGCTGGCACGGGGCTCTCCTCACGAGGTGCGGGAACGGCGGGGGCGCGCTTGGCCGGTGGAGCCTTCGGCGCGATCGCCAGGTCGGCGGGGGAGAAGGGCAGCTCGTCGCGGCCGAACCGGACCACGACCCACTCGTCGGACAGCTCCGGGTCGGTCAGTGCGACGACCTGGCCCAGCTGCCCGGCGATCTGCCCGGCCTGCTCGGTGAACACGACCTTCGGTTTCCGGCCGGCCGCGAGGGTGTCCCGGATCTGCTCCAGATCCACCGTCGACAAGCCCTCGGCCGCGGTCTGCGCGGCAACCATCGCACCCTCCCACCCATCATTCGAACATGTGTCGGAACAGTCATACCAGCCGCCTATGACATTTTCCGAGTGCGACACACCGTACGTGGGTCAGGGTAGTTCGTCGATCTCTGCCTGCGGGTCGAGGATTCGCAGCATATCCGCCCGGTCCGTGACGATCGCCCAGCCCGGCCGCGCCTGCGCCCGGCGTACCACGTGCGCCGCCGCGACCAGCGACGGACCGCCCCCACCGGCAAACAGCGCCCCGCTGTCCACCGCGTCCGCCGCCGTCAGGTCGTCCACGACCACCACCGGCAGACTCAGCAGCACCTTCAGCACGTCGTAGTCCTTCGGCGACGTCTGCGCCCACGCCTCGGCCAGGGCCGCCGCCGGTACGGCAAGGACCACCCCTCGGTCCACCGCGTGCCACACGATCGCCGAACTGTACGGCTTGCCGGCCACGAACCCGAGAATGGCCGAGCTGTCCAGGATCCGTCCCCCGACCGCGCTCACGACACCGGCCCGCTCGCGGGCGCCACCCCCAGCACCTCGCGCGCCCACGCGTGGTGCTCCGGATCCAGCTGTACCCCGCGCTGCGTATACAGCTCGTTCAGCGTCAGCAGCGCCCGGTCCCGGGCCAGCCGGCCGCGCACCGCCTCGGCGACATAGGCCGACACCGACTCCGCACCACCCGCGTCCACGAACCGCCGCACCGCCGCGGCGTCATCGGCGGGCATCGTCACCGTGACCCGTTCCTTGCGCGCCTCACGCATACGCACAGGTTAGCGGCCGCATACGCCGCATCACATAGCCTCGCATCACTCAGCCAGGTGAACATTCGCGCCGACCTGCATGCATAGGGCCCGAACAGGCCCGATTTGGGACTCTACGTGACGAGTTGCTCCACCCAGCGCCGCTGCGCGTCGATGTCCGGGACCGGCACCCCGCGCACCGCCGCGGCGACCGTAGCCGAGCGGCCGATCCCGAACCGGCAGTGCACCGCCAGATGCTGCCCGGTCCCGTAACAGGCGTCGAGCACCGGCAGTACCGTCGCGGAGAAACGCGCATCGGGCACCGTGGAGCCGATCGGCTGTGGCTGGGGTTGCGCATTGGCAAGCAGAGACGCCGGCCTGCCGGTGTCCGTTGCCAATCAACCCGAGGCAAGTCGCAACGCAAGGGATCATCTTCACCCGCCCGGCGCGGTCGCCGGTCCCGGTTCTCTCGTCACGCAGGGCACTGGCCCGTAAGGTTTGGCGCCGTGGAATGCCCGGAGAGGACGTGTGTGTGGATCCCAGTTGAACCGTGGTTCCGTATAAAGCCGCGAGGCGACCTCATCTCGGCGCGATAGCGTCTTTGATCGCTTGCGCGTCGCTGTCGAGGAGCGACCTCTCGCGTTCCGGCGACTCGGCCTTGAGGGTCCAGCCGTCTCCTGCGTAGCGAGGGATGACGTGAAGGTGGAAGTGGAAGACCGTCTGGAAGGCGACTTCCCCGTCGCAAAGGAGGACGTTGATTCCCTCGCAGCGCATGCTTGAGCGTCGCAAGGCTCGTGCCATGTCATGACCGACCGACCAAATGTGAGCGCTAGTGGCTCCATCGAGGTCTTCGAGGCCCACCGCGTGCTCGCGTGACACGACGAGAAGATGGCCGGGTGTGACGGGGTTCAGGTCCATGAAGGCCACGACGGTCTCGTCCTCGTACACCACACTGGCCTCGGCCTGCCGGGCCACGATGGCGCAGAAGATGCATCCCCGCGCCATCGACGTCGCGTTCTGTGTCATGCGCGCAATACTCCCCGTGCGTACAGAGAGCTGCTACTCAGTTCATCGGGTTCATTGGCAGGGGGACAGACTGCCGGGAGCCGCTCAGAAGGGCGGCTCCCGGCAGTTGTTCGATAATGCACATTATGTCAACTAGTGCAGGTCCGGGGTCAGCCGATGTCGCGGCGGCGGAAGCCGATCAGGCCGGCGGTGGTGAGGGCCGCGGCGGTGACGGTCAGCCAGGTCAGCGGGGTGACGAGGCCACCGGCCGGTGCGGGGCCCGGCAGGTGTGGCGTGTGCGTGTACGGCGACAGGTCCTGCACCCATCCGGGCGCCTTGAGGATCGGGCCGAGGAACGCGATGAGCAGGAACGCGCCCACGGCCGCCGACGCCGCCGTGGCGGCGCGTGGCAGTAGCCCGAACAGCGCCGCGGCGATGCCGCCGACGACCCAGGCGGCCGGGATGAGCGCGGCGGTCGCGGCGAGGACGCGTGGCAGCCCGCCGTGCGCGAGGCCGGCGCCGGCGCCGAGGACGAGCAGCAGCGCGGCGGTGCCGGCGAACGCGATGGCGAGGTGGGCGGCCATCCAGGCGCGGCGGGTGACGCCGGTGGCCAGGACGGGCTCGGCGTGCAGGGCGGTCTCCTCGCCGCGCAGCCGCAGGACGGCGGTGACGGTGTAGAGGCCGGCGACCATGGCGCACAGGCTGAGGCTGGTGGCGAGGTAGGCGTCGACGAGGCCGCCGGTGCCGCCGAGGCGGGCCACGAGCTGGCCGGCGGTGCTGTCGGGGCCGTCGACGAAGTCGGCGACGCTGCTGGCGGCGACGCCGATGCCGAGGCCGGCGGTGGCGAAGCCGATGAGCCAGGCGATGAGGGTGCCGCGCTGCAGTCGCCAGGCCAGGGCGAAGGGGCCGGTGAGGCGGCCCTCGGCGCGGCCGGGGCGGGCGGCGAGCAGGCCGGCGCCGACGTCGCGGCGGGCGGCGAGGGCCCACGTGGCCGCGGCCAGGACGGCGACGAGCGCGGCGAAGAGGGCGAGGATCCACCACCGGTCCCCCGCGTATGGGCGGACCTGCTGTGCCCAGCCGATCGGCGAGACCCAGCGCAGCCAGTCGATGCCGGCGGCGTCGGCGACGGCGCGGGTGCCGTACGCGGCGCCGAGGTAGGCGCCGGCGATGCCGGTGGCGGTGCGTGGGGACTCGGTGAGCTGGGCGGCGAGGGCGGCGACGGCGCCGGCGGTGAGGCCGGTGCCGGCGAAGGCGGCGCCGAGGGCGAGGCCGCCGGGGTGCGGTGCGGGCATGGTGAGGCCGACGAGTACGGCGAGGGCGGTGTTGGCGATCAGGGCCTCGAGCAGGGCGGCGGCGAGGGCGGCGTGGCGGCCCACGACGGTGGCGCGCAGCATTTCGAGGCGGCCGGCCTCCTCGTCGGTGCGGGTGTGGCGGATGACGAGGAAGACGGTCATGAGTCCGGCGATGACGCCGTAGAAGGTGGTGAGCCGCCAGGCGGTGAGGGCGCCGATGTCGGCGCTGTGGGCGTGGCCGTAGAGGGCGGCGAAGGTGGGGTTGGCGTTGGCGGCGCTGAGCAGGCCGGCGCGGTCGGCGGCGGTGGGATAGGCGGAGGCGAAGGAGGACGCGGACCCGGCCGCGCAGAGGGTGAGGGCGGCCAGCCAGATGGGCAGGCGGACCCGGTCGAGGCGCAGGGCGAGTCTGAGCAGGGCGAGTGTGCCGTTCATGCGTAGTGCCTCAGGAAGAGTTCTTCGAGGGTCGGGGGCTGGGACTGCAGTGCTCGGATGCCGGCGGCGGACAGGGCGGACATCATCTGGCCGAGGGCGGCGTTGTCGACCTGGGCGGTGACGCGGTCGCCGTCGATGACGAGGTCGTGGATGCCGGCCAGGCCGTCGAGCGCGGGTGGCTGGTGGACGACGGCGGTGATGGCGGTGCGGGTGAGGTGGCGCAGTGACTCGAGGGTGCCGGTCTCGACGGTGGTGCCGTTGCGGATGATGGACACGCGGTCGCAGAGGACTTCGACCTCGGACAGGATGTGGCTGGACAGCAGCACGGTGCGGCCGTTGCGGCGCTCCTCGGCGATGCAGTCGCGGAAGACCTCTTCCATGAGGGGGTCGAGGCCGGACGTGGGTTCGTCGAGGATGAGCAGTTCGACGACGGAGGCGAGCGCGGCGATGAGGGCGACCTTCTGCCGGTTGCCCTTGGAGTAGGTGCGGGCCTTCTTGCGCGGGTCGAGGTCGAAGCGTTCGAGCAGGTCGGCGCGGCGTTTGGGGTCGATGCCGCCGCGGAGGCGGGCGAGCAGGTCGATGACCTCTCCCCCGGTCAGGCCGGGCCAGAGGGTGACGTCGCCGGGGACGTAGGCGAGGCGGCGGTGGAGGGTGGCGGCGTCGCGCCAGGGGTCGCCGCCCAGGAGGCGGGCGGTGCCGCCGTCGGGGCGCAGCAGTCCGAGGAGGGTCCGGATGGTGGTGGATTTGCCGGCGCCGTTCGGGCCGAGAAAGCCGTGCACCTCGCCTGCGGCGACGTTGAGGTTGAGCCCGTCGAGGGCGGTGGTGCGGCCGAACCGTTTGATCAGGCCGGACACCTCGATGGCAGGAGTCATGCTTCACAACATACGCTGATTTCAGAAAGTTGTGAAAGTTCAAAAGTCGCTAAAGTAAGATCCATGACACAGCGAGACCCCGCCGGCGTGAACACCTTCATCGAGCGTTTCGCCTCGGCGTTCACCGAAGCCGGCGTGCCCCGGATGGCGGCGCGGACGTTCGCCGCCCTGCTCACCGCCGACAGTGGCCGCTGCACCGCCGCCGAGCTCGCCGAGACGGCGCAGGCCTCCCCCGCCGCCATCTCCGGCGCGGTGCGGTACCTGCAGCAGGTCGGTCTCGTCGCCCGGGAGCGCGAACCCGGCACCCGCCGCGACGTGTACACCGTTCACGACAACGTCTGGTATGAGGCGATGTTCTCCCGGGAGCAGCTGCTGCAGCGCTGGTCCGCGCTGTTCTGGACCGGGGCGCAGGCCCTCGGCCAGGACACCCCGGCCGGGCGGCGGGTGGCGGAGACCGCGGAGTTCTTCGACTTCTTCATGGCGGAGATGCCGGCCATGCTGGGCCGCTGGAAAACCTACCGGGAGCAGCGCCAAGCCTGACTAGGCTGCCCGCATGCTCACCGACACCGTGGAGTACGACTACACCGCCACCGCCGCCGGGCACGTGTGGACCGCCGGCGCCTGCCCCCTCGACGAGCACGGCGCCGTCGTCGCCCCCGGCGACCTGGCCGCGCAGACGGTACGCACCTTGGACAACCTCGAGGCGGCGCTCAGCGGGGCCGGCGCGGCCCTCGGCGACGTCGTGAAGACCACCATCTACGTCGCCAGCAGCGACCGCGGCGACCTCGGCGTGGCCTGGGACCTCTACCGGGACCGGCTCGGCGCGCACCGCCCGCCCGCCACGCTGCTCGGCGTGGCCGTGCTTGGCTACCCGGGGCAGCTGGTGGAGATCGAGGCCGTGGCCTGTATCGCGGGCCGGTAGCAGGACGTGCGGCGCGGGTGACGCACCCGTCCCGGAAAACGTCCTGCCGGACGATGTTCCCACCCGAAAACGGGACCGTGGCCGGCCCCGCCCGGGCGCAGACTGGTGGAGTGGGGCGCGCCGGTCGTCGGCGTGCCGACGCTCCCCACTCACCGGCACGTCAGCACGTGGTGGCCGCGGCCCCTCGACCGGCCGCGCCGCGGCGCACCTAGACTCGGCGGGTGGACGCACCCGACGTGGACGAGACCCTGCGCGCGCTGCGGGCGCACCGCCGCGACCTCGTCGCCGATTTCTCCGCAGCGCTACCGCGGGCCAGAACGGCCGTCCTGACCCGCCTGTGGGGCGCCCTGTGGCGCGAGGACGTCGTCGCCGCCGGCCGGCTGGGCGGCGCGCCGCCGCCGCTGTTCGGCCCGCCCGTCACCCGGGTCGTCGCCGACGGCGTCACGCACGACGACCCCGGCGCCCTCGCCGCCGCGCTCGGCCTGGGCCCGCAGCTGGTCCGGGAGCTGGACAACTCGGTGGCGAACCTGGCCCTGGCGATGACCGCCCAGCCCGGCCCCGGTAGCACGCTCGCCGACGCCGAACAGTCCATCGTGGACGGCCATCCGCTGCACCCGTGCTGCCGTACCAGGATCGGGATGAGCACCCTCGACGTGCTGGCGTACGCGCCGGAGCACCACCCGACCGTGGCGCTGCGCCTCGTCGACGTGGACCCGGCCCGGTGGCGCACGTCGGGCCGGCCGGTGCCGCCGCGGCTGCCGGTGCACCCGTGGCAGCTGCCCCGGGCCCTCGCCTCGGGCCTGGTCCGCGACACCGGCGTGGACGTGCCGGCCCGGCCGCTGATGTCGCTGCGCACCGTGGCGCCGATCGGCACGCACTGGGCGGGTCTGCACCTCAAGACGGCCGTCGAGGTGCAGATGACCAGCGCGGTGCGGACCCTGTCCGCCCCGGCGGTGCACAACGGGCCGCTGGCCTCACAGCTGGTGGCGGAGCTTTCCCGGCGTACACCCGGAATCCACGTGCTGCGGGAACTGTCCGCCGCCACGGTGCTGGACGCGGCCGGCGAGCCGCAGCGGGCGCTCGGCGCGCTCTGGCGGCAGGCGCCCCCGGCCGGCGCGACCGTGGTGCCCCTCGCCCTGCTGCCGCAGCGGCCGGACCTGCTCACGCCCGGGTTCTTCGCGCAGCTGGTCGACCTGATGGTGCCGCCGCTGCTGCGGCTGCTCGCGCTCGGGGTGGCGCTGGAGGCGCACGGGCAGAACACCCTCGTCGAGATCGCCGAGGGCCGCCCGGTGCGGCTGCACTACCGCGACCTGGGCGGCATCCACGTGCACGAGGGCCGGCTGCGCCGGGCCGGGTTCCAGATGCCGCCGCTGATCGGGGCCCTGCCGACCGGCGACGAGGAGGCGCTGCGCACCAAGTTGTTCGCGGCGGCGTTCACGACCGTGCTGTACAGCCTGGTCGCCGCGCTGGGCGACGAGCGGCTGTGGGACCTGGTCGCCGCCGCCGCCCGCGCCTCGGTCGGCCCGGCCGACGCGGCGGCGCTGTTCGGGCCCGAGTGGCCGTTGAAGGCGACGGCGGCGATGCGGCTGGCCGCCGACCCGCTCGCGGACCGCTGGTGCCGGGTGCCGAACCCGATCCAGCGCTGAGCGCCCGCGTACTGTCGGACCGTGACGATTCGACCCATCCGCGTGCTCGGCGACCCGGTGCTGCGGACCCCCGCCGAGACGGTGACCTCATTCGATGCCGAGCTGCGGGCGCTGGTCCGTGACCTGCTCGACACGCTGACCGGCGAGCCGGGCCGGGCCGGGGTCGCCGCGCCGCAGATCGGCATCGGCGCCCGGGTGTTCTCCTACGGTGCGAACAAGGCGCTCGGCTACCTGGTCAACCCGCGGATCACCGCCCGGTCCGGGCAGCAGGACGGCGACGAGGGCTGCCTGTCGATCCCGGGCCTGGCGTTCCCGACGCCGCGGGCGATGCGGGTCACCGCCGAGGGCTTCGACGAGCACGGCGAGCCGGTCACGGTGACCGGCACGGGCCTGCTCGCCCGGGCGCTGCAGCACGAGACCGACCACCTCGACGGCGTGCTGTACATCGACACGCTCATCGGCGACGCCCGCCGCCAGGCGCTGCGGGCGGTGCGCTCGGCGTTCAGGCCGGCAGCTGCTCCGGGGACTCGTCCAGGATCGTGAAGGCCGGGTGGGCCAGGCGCAGGAAGTCGTGGTGGGCGACCTCCCAGCCGTACGCGCCGGTGCCCGCCAGCAGCACCACGTCCCCGGCCCGGATCCGCTCGACCGGCACGCCGGCGGCCAGCACGTCGCGGGGGTTGCACTGCTCCCCCGCGACCGTGACCGGCGCGCCGGTCACGCCGGGCCGTTCGAACGCGTACGGCCAGTCCTCGACGGGCAGGACCGTGAACGGGTGGCTGTAGCCCCACGACGCCGGCAGCCGGAAGTGGTGGGTGCCGCCGCGGACCACGGCGAACCACCGCCCGTGGCTGCGTTTGACGTCGACGACCTCGGCGGCGTACCAGCCGGCCGGCGCCGCGACGTACCGCCCGGGCTCGACGACCAGCCGCGCCCCACGATCGAGCGTGAGGTCGCGCAGCCCGGCGGCGAGCGCGTCGAGGTCGAACGCGGCGGCGCCGGTGACGTCGACGCCGAACCCTCCCCCGGCGTTGATCAGCGGCCCGTCGACGCCGAGGTCCCGCGCCGCCTGCCGGGACCACGTGACGCAGTCGCGGATGAACGCGGCGTGCGCGGCGGCGTCGAGGTTGTTCGACACCGCGTGCAGGTGGAAGCCGAGCAGCTCGTGCCCGTCGCGGCGGGCCAGCGCGGCGGCCGCCGCGAGGTGCTCCTCGGCCATCCCGAACTGGGTCGGCGCCCCCGACATGCGGTGCGAACCCGGCAGTGCCGCGTGGGCCCGGTTGACCCGCAGGCAGATCCGGGCCGGTCCGGCCACGGCGGCGAGCCGGCGCAGCTCGTGCGGGCTCTCCACGTTGATCACGGCCCCGGCCGCGACAGCGGCGCGCAGGTCGTCGTCGGTCTTGGCGGGCCCGCTGAACAGCGTGAACCCCGACCCGGCCGCCACCGCCGCGGCGAGCTCCCCGCCGGAGGCGACCTCGAGGCCGTCACCTGCCTCCAGCGCGGCCCGGACCACCGCCGGGTGCCCGTTGGCCTTCATCGCGTACGCGACCAGGGCGCCCTCCGGCAGTGCCGCGCGCAGCTGCGCGATGCGGGCCCGCACCGTCGGCAGGTCGTAGATGTAGGCGGGCCGCGGCCCGCGCAACGCCGCGCGCACGACACGTGGGACAGGTGACACGGCTCTCCGTTCAGGTCGGGCCGGTACGCGCAGTAGGCTTCCCGCGATGCGCCTCATCGACGCCCGCGACCCGATCGCGTTGTGGCAGTACGCGGAACGGTATCTCGGGGTCGGGACCCGCACGTACAGCCCCTACGCCGCGGACCTGGACATTGCCGAGGAGTACCACCCGCAGCGGGGAACGGCGACGTTCGAGCTCCCGACGTTCCGCGTCCCGGCCGGGCTCGGCGCCTACCGCCGCGCCGCGATCCCGTCCGGCCTGCACGAGCTGTACACCGGCGACGACGGCATTCTGCTGCCCGTACACCCGAACACCCTGGACAGCCCCGACCTCCTCGGCGCCGGCGAGCTGTCGCGGTGCGCCCCCGGCCCGTCGCTGACGGTGGTGCCGTCGGCGAACGCCCGCACGGTCTTCGTCACCGCCGTGGCCGGCCGCCCGGTCGAGCCGCACTTCGTGAAGCTGCACTACCCGCGGCGCCTGTCGCGGTTCACCCGCCGGCTGCGCCGCCCGGTGATCGAGCTGCAGCTGTGGGTGTCCGACGACCTGGTCCGGGCCGGCCTGCCGGTCCTGCCGGAGGTCGGCGGCGGCTGGTTCGACCCCGGCCTGGGCGAGGACGCGTGGGGGTTCCTGATCCGTTCGGCGCGCCCGCTGCGCCCGGCCCCGTCGGTGACGGTGCCGCTGTTCGCCCTCTACGGCCGGGACCTGCACGCCCCCGACGACCCGACACTGCTGGAGCAGCTGGTCGCGGCGTTCGGCGAGGACCCGGTCGAGTTCGTGGCCAGCCGCGTCATCGTGCCGATGGTCCGCCTGTGGTGCGAGACCGCCCGCGCGACGGGCTGCCCCCTGGAGACGCACGGCCAGAACACCCTGTTCGCCTTCGACCTGGCGGCAAACCAGACAACGGTGTTGTACCGGGACTGCGCGATCTATGTCGACAGCTCGCTGCGCGCGGCCGCGTCCCTGCCGGGCGGCCTGCCCCCGGCGAACGTCATCCCCCGCGACGTCGCACTGGCCGCCGACGAGGTGTTCAGCCTGACGTACGACAGCTTCATGGGCCACCACGCCCTGTCCTACCTCGCGACCTTGGCCCACGACGCCTGGGGCGTGCCGAACCGGGTGCTGCACGAGGCCGCGAGGGCCGCCTTCACCACGCCCGACCTCCTACCGGCGACGGTCTACTACTACGACAACGTCCTGTACGACAACGGCGACTGGAAGCTGCTCGACACCGGCACCCCGCCCGTGTGGCGCTGACCCCTGCTCCCTCCCGGCCGGGCTCTGTGTTTCCCCGTTCAGGTGCCCGCTGTTCTCCGGTCGGCTGTTCTCCGTTCGGGTACGGCCGGCCCGGGCCGGCATGCGTGGCTGGCGCCTCCGGCACAGTAGGGTCGGACCGGTGATCGTCGTGCACGGCCTGGTGGCCCCGGACGGAAGGCTGGCCTGCTGGGCCGAGACCACCGATGCCCCGATCCTCCAGCGCGTCCCCGCTTCCACCACTCCTGTCACGTCGCCCACTCCGGCCGCACCTGCGGCGTCTGTGACTCCTACCGCGGACAACGCCGACGAGCCGGCCGCGCAGATCGTCGACGGTGAAGCGCTCCCCGCACCGCGCCGTTCCCACCGGGACGTCCCCGCCCCGCACCCGTTCGCCGTACTTCCTCCGTTGCCCGGCACCGTCACGACCGCCGACCTGCTCCTACCGTCGACGCCCACCCGCCCGGTCGCGTCCCCGGAGCTCACCGAGCACCTGCCGACGACCCGCTCGCGGGCACAGCCGGCCACCCGTCGCCAGACGACCTGGACGGTCCCGATCGTCGTACTGCCCCCCGGAACCGACCCGGAGGCTCTCCTGACGAGCACCCCGGACCTGCGCCCCGGCTCGTCGATCGGATACCTGGCCGACGTGGCTTCCTTCGCCGCGAGCCTGGTCGACCGCGGCCGCGTCCTGCCCACGCTCACCACCGAGTTCACGCCGACAGCGGCGGAGAGCGATGCTCCGGCCGGCGATGGGTCCACAGTCCGCGGCGCTGCGGACCTGTCCGCCCCCGGCGCCGAGCACTCACGGCCCGTCGCCGGCCCGGCGGCCCGTTGGCGGCCGGCGCTGTGGGGGGCCGACGCCGCGACGTTCGAGGCCCTCTGCCGCGCCATGCCCGGCGTGGCCCGCGCGGCGGCTGCGTGGCCGGCCGACGCAGCGACCCGGACCGCCCTCGACGTGACGGTCGACGCCCTGGCCCGGGCCCGCCTGCGTAACCGCCCCCTGCTCACGGACGGCCAGGTCCGCCACGACACGGTCGTACGCGCCTGGCTCGCGGCCCTCACCGCCCCCGACGCCCGCCTCCGCACGGCTGCGGCGACGACCGCTCCCGGAGCCCGCCCTGCCCCGGAGCGGGCCGGCCCGGGCCGGATCGGGGATCGCGCCGACGAGGCCCCTTCCGGTGCCCCCGGACCGGGCGCCGCTTCCCATCGCGCGCCGCAGGAGCCGGCCGGCAGCAGCGTGACGTCACCCCCGGCGGCGAGTCCGGCCGCAGCCGCCTCCGCTGCGGCCGCAGTGTCCGCTGTGCCGCAATCCCTCGCGGCAGCTGAAGCCCTCGGTGTGGCGGAGGCTTTCGGTGCGGCGGGAACGTGGGCCGGCGCGGAAGCCGCTGGCGGCGGGTCCTCGGTGGCGATCCTCGAAGGGCCCGAGGTGGCGCGCCTGCGCGAGGTCGTCGAGCGGTGGTCGGGCAGCGGGCGGCCCGCGCCCGTGCGTACCTGTTTCCGCCTCACCTACGTCGATGACCCCGACGACGGGGCGGCTGACGGGGCGGCGCAGGACGACGGTGTGTGGCTGGTGGAGTTCCTGCTGCAGCCCGCCGATGAGCCGGGGTTGCTCGTGCCGGCCGAAGACGTGTGGCACGACGCGGCGTCGCCGCTGTTTCGGTGGGTGGACTACCCGCAGGACGTGCTGCTGGCGGACCTCGGCCGGGCGAGCCGCCTGTGGCCGGACCTCGACGACGCGTTGCGGGTGCCGCGGCCGGTGTCGCTGCGGCTGGACACCACCGGCGCATACCGTTTCCTGACCTACGCGACGCTGCTGCACGACGCCGGCTTCGGGGTGCTGCTGCCGGCCCAGTGGCAGCGCCGCCAGGAGCTGGGCCTGACGCTGACGGTCCGTAGCCGGCAGCCGGCTGCGCCTGTGCTGCGTGACACGACCGCGAACCGGGACGCGATCGTCGCCTACCGGTGGGGGCTGGCGATCGGCGACGAGTTCCTCAGCGAGGCCGACCTGGCCGAGCTGTCCCGGGCGAAGGTGCCACTGGTGCGGCTGCGGGGCCGCTGGGTGCATCTGGACCGGGAGCGGCTGCGGGCGGGGCTGGCGTTCCTGCGCCGCGGCGGTCGCGGTGAGATGACCGCGGGCGAGGCGATGCGCCTGACCCGGCTGGTCCCGGACGGGGACCTGCCGTTGCCGGTGACCGGCGTGGACGGTGCGGGTTGGCTCGCCGACCTGCTGACCGGCCGCGCCGTGGAGCGCCTGGAGTTGCTCGACGAGCCGCCGGCGCTGGCCGCGCGGCTGCGCCCCTACCAGCGGCGCGGCCTGTCGTGGCTGGCGTTCCTGGACTCCCTCGGCGTCGGTGCGCTGCTCGCCGACGACATGGGGCTGGGCAAGACGGTGCAGGTGCTGGCATTGGAGGCGCATCTGCGTGGGCAGGGGCCGCGGCCGCCGACGCTGATCGTGTGCCCGCTGTCGGTGCTGGGCAACTGGCGCCGGGAGATCGAGCGGTTCACGCCGGGCCTGACGGTGCGCGTCCATCACGGCAGCGCCCGCCCGGGCCGGACCGGCTCGTCCGACCCGTCCAGTCCATCCGAGGCCGGTCTGACCGAGCTGGCCGGCGCCGACCTGGTCCTCACCACCTATCAGGTGGCGACCCGCGACGTGGACGTCCTGGCCGCGATCGCCTGGGACCGGGTGGTGCTCGACGAGGCGCAGCAGGTGAAGAACGCGACCGGGGTCACCGCGCGGGCGATGCGGCGGCTGCCCGCCCGGCACCGGGTCGCGCTGACCGGCACCCCGGTGGAGAACCGGCTCACCGAGCTGTGGTCGATCGCGGACTTCCTCAACCCGGGCCTGCTGGGCGAGGCGAGCATCTTCCGGGCCCGCTACTCGGTGCCGATCGAGCGGTGGGGCGACGCCGACGCGGCGCGGCGGCTGCGCCGGGTGACGCGCCCGTTCCTGCTGCGGCGGGTGAAGACGGATCGGGCGGTGATCACCGACCTGCCGGAGAAGCTCGAGCGGCGGCAGTGGTGCAACCTGACGCTGGAGCAGGCGACGCTCTACCGGGCCGTGGTCGACGAACTGTTCGTGAAGCTGCGGGAGGGCCGGGCCGGGCCGCAGCGCAAGGGTCTGGTGCTGTCGGCGATGACGAAGCTCAAGCAGGTGTGCAACCATCCGGCGCACCTGATGGGCGACGGCACCCCGCTGCCGGGCCGCTCCGGCAAGCTCGCCCGGCTGGAGGAGATCCTGGCCGCGGCGCTGGCGGCCGGCGACCGGGCGCTGGTGTTCACGCAGTTCGCCCGGTTCGGCCACATGCTCGTGCCGCACCTGGCCGACCGGCTCGGCACGGGTGTGGAGTTTCTGCACGGCGGCACCGCGAAAGGAGCCCGCGACCGGATGGTCGAACGGTTCCAGGGTGGCGACGGCCCGGGGGTGCTGCTGGTGTCGCTGAAGGCGGGCGGCACCGGCCTGAACCTCACCGCCGCGAACCATGTCGTGCACGTGGACCGGTGGTGGAACCCCGCCGCGGAGGCGCAGGCCACCGACCGGGCTTTCCGCATCGGCCAGCGCCGTGACGTGCAGGTCCACACGTTCGTGTGTATCGGCACGATCGAGGAGCGGGTCGAGCACATCATGGCGGGCAAGCGCGACCTCGCCGGGGTCGCGGTCGGCAGCGGGGAGGGCTGGCTCACCGGCCTGTCGACCGACGACCTGCTCGACCTTGTGACGCTGTCCCCGGAGGCGGTCGAGGATGGCTGAGCGCAGCTGGTCCCACCAGTTCATCGTCATGCTGGAATCGTTGCGGATGGGTACGACATTTTCTCAGGGCCGCCGCTACGCCCGCTCCGGGCAGGTACGCTCCGTGACGATCTCGACCAGTATCGTGACGGCGCTCGTCGTGGACGACGACGGCGAGACGTACCGTGCGCGAATCGGCGTCAAGGCGTTCACCGCCGCCGACTGGGCCCGTGTCGAGCGCGCCCTGGCCGGTGAGGCGATCCACGCCGCGAAGCTCCTGGCCGGGCACCTGCCCGACGACCTCGACACGATCCTGGCCGGGTTCGGACTGTCGCTGTTCCCGCAGAGCCTGTCCGAGATCGTCCTGGACTGCTCCTGTCCCGGCTGGCAGAAGCCGTGCCGGCACCTGACCGCGGCCTGCTACGCCCTGGCCGAGGAGTTCGACGCCGACCCGTTCGGCATCCTCGCCTGGCGTGGCCGCGGCCGCGACGAGCTGCTGGAGTCGCTGCGCGCCCACCGCGTGTCCGCCCTGGGGCACGTCGCCGGCCCGGCGCACCCGGCACCGCGCTCAGCCAAGCCCGGAACCAGCGGATTCGGCAGCTTCTGGCAGTCCGGCCCCCGGCTGGGCGCCCCCGACCCCGCCGTCCCCGGGTCCGTCCACCGCGGCGACGCGATCCTCGAGCAGCTCGATCCGCTCCCGCTCACCGCCGGCCGTTTCGACGTCACCGACCTGCTCCGTGGCGCATACCACACATTCACGGACAGCGATCACGGGTTGCCAGAGCGCCGCGCCGGCCGGTAGTTTCACAACCAGCGGCGCGACGGCGCCGCGGTCAGGGCCGAGAGGCGCTGCGACGGATCCGGGCAATCGCCACGCACCACCATCGCCATCCGGGATCCGCCACGCTCGGCCACTGCTGACTCCCTTGACGCAAGGGCGCCTCCTGTCACCGGGAGGTGACCTCAGGTATGTCCGAAAACCGGTCCAACGACCCCACCACGACTGCTCCAGCGCACATCGTGGACGGCCACCCGTATCTGCAGCGACTGGGCGGCGTTGAGTTCGCCGTCGCAGACCTGTCCCTCGCCGCGGCCGGCCGCACCCAGATCCGCCTCGCCGAGCACGAGATGCCGGGCTTGATGGCCACCCGCCGTGAGTACGCCGCAACCCAGCCGCTGCGCGGCGCCCGTATCGCCGGGAGCCTGCACATGACGGTGCAGACCGCCGTGCTCATCGAGACCCTCGTCGCGCTCGGCGCCCAGGTGCGATGGGTGTCGTGCAACATCTTCTCCACACAGGACGAGGCCGCGGCCGCGGTCGTCGTCGGCCCGCACGGCACCGTCGAACAGCCCGCCGGCACCCCGGTGTTCGCCTGGAAGGGTGAGACGCTGCAGGAGTACTGGTGGTGCACCGACCAGCTGTTCCAGTTCCCCGGCGACAACGGCGAGATCCTCGGCCCGAACATGATCGTCGACGACGGCGGCGACGCGACCCTCCTCGTGCACAAGGGCGTCGAGTTCGAGGCCCGCGGCACGGTGCCGCAGGCCGGCGCGGACGACGACACGGAGTACCGCATCATCCTGGAGACCCTCGCCGCGAGCCTGGCCCGGGACCCGCAGCGCTTCACCCGCATCGCCGCCGGCGTGCAGGGCGTCACCGAGGAGACCACCAACGGCGTGAAGCGGCTCTACAAGCTCGCCGACGCCGGCGAACTGCTGTTCCCGGCGATCAACGTCAACGACTCCGTGACGAAGTCGAAGTTCGACAACACGTACGGCATCCGGCACTCGCTGCTCGACGGCCTGAACCGGGCCACCGACGTCATGCTCGCCGGGAAGCTCGCCGTCGTGTGCGGCTACGGCGACGTCGGCAAGGGCGCCGCGGAGGCGCTGCGCGGCATGGGCGCCCGCGTCGTCGTCACCGAGATCGACCCGATCTGCGCGCTGCAGGCCGCGATGCACGGCCTGCCCGTCGTACGCCTCGACGACGTCATCACCACCGGTGACGTCTTCATCACCACGACTGGCAACAAGGACATCATCAGCGCCGCTCAGCTGGCCCAGATGAAGCACAACGCGATCGTCGGCAATGTCGGCCACTTCGACAACGAGATCGACATGGCCGGCCTGGCCAAACTGCCCGGCGTGACGAAGTCCGAGGTCAAGCCGCAGGTCCACGAATGGACGTTCCCCGACGGTCGGTCGATCATCGTCCTGTCCGAGGGCCGTCTGCTCAACCTCGGCAACGCCACCGGCCACCCGAGCTTCGTCATGTCCAACTCCTTCACCAACCAGACGATCGCCCAGATCGAGCTGTTCACGAAGCCCGAGTCGTACACCAGGCAGGTGTACCGGCTGCCGAAGCACCTCGACGAGAAGGTCGCCACCCTGCATCTCGAGGCATTGGGTGTACGCCTGACGGAGCTGACGAAGGAGCAGGCCGAGTACATCGGCGTCGACGTCGCCGGCCCGTACAAGCCGGAGCACTACCGCTACTGACCGCCACCACGTAATCACGCCCCCGGGCCGCGGCCCGGGGGCGTGCTCATGTGCGGCGTCGCCACCGCGTCCCGACGCCGAAGGCCTCGATCGCCGCGCCTTCGGCATCGCGCGTCATGACTGCTGGTCAGGGATTACGTTGTCTAACGTGTCAGGTGCCGTCCGCCCGCCACGGAGAGGACTTCGCCGTTGACGTGCCCGTTCGCGGCCGAGCCGAGATAGGCCACTGCGGAAGCAACGTCCTGCGGCGTGCATATGCAACGCGTCGGCGTCTTCGCGGCCTCGGCATCGACGACCTTTTGTCCCAACCCGGGCGTGGTCAGCGCCCGCTCCGTCAGGGTGAAGCCGGGCCTCACGACGTTGGTGAGAATGCCGTGCTGAGCTTCCCGGGCGGCCAGCACCTTCGCGGCCGTCTCGAGCGCGCCCTTGGCAGCGGGGTAGGCGACGGCTGCGGGTATCGGCTGATCGACGACGTCTGACGAGATCAGCACCAGCCGTCCCCAGCCGGCGTTCCTCATGCCGGGAAGGACCGCGTCGATCACAGCCAGCGTCCCGATTGTGTTCGCCGCGAGGGCGTCGGCCAGCGTGTCCCATGTCTCGGACGTCCTGCTCGGCCAGGCAACAGCATTCGCGACCAGGACCGCGACGTTGCCGAGTTCGCGTTCGACCTGGCGGATCGCCGCCGTTGGCGACTCGCGGTCGCGCTGGTCGATCCGGACCGTCATCCCCTTCCCGCCTTGTTGGGTTATCGAGTCGATCACGGCGTGTGCCCGCCCCTCGTCGCGGTGCCAGCCCGCCGCAACCAGCGCACCTTCCTGAGCGAATGCCCTGGTGATGGCGCCACCGATGTCACCGGATGCGCCGGTGACCAGCACCACTCGACCGTCAAGTCCAAGGTCCATCATGCTCCCCCATGATTAGCCGGCTAGCTATTAGCCGACTATACAGAAGATAGGATGCGGTGCGTGGAAGCGAGCGAGGTGCTGCGCGTCAACCGTGCGCTGAACAAGATGAGCATGCTCTACCGTGCCGCGAAGTCGCGCAAGCTCGCAGCACTCGGGCTGCACCCTGGGCAGGACGTCCTGCTGTGGCACCTCGCCCAAGAACGCGAGGGTATGACGGTCTCGGCATTGGCGGAACGGCTGGGAGTCGAGCCACCGACCGCGACTCGCAGCCTGGCCCGGCTGGAGAGTGGCGGGTGGTTCCGACGCGAACCGGTCGCCACGGATCGCCGCCAGGTACGCATCGTGGTCACAGACACCGGCCACAAGCTGGTCCCCAGCATCGAACGCGCGTGGGCAGAACTCGCCGAACAGGCAATGGGCGACATGACCGCGCAGCAACGCGAGATCACGATCAACGCACTTGAACAGGCCAACGACCGGCTACGCCGTCTCGTCGGGGAAGCCGCCTTGACCGACGAGTGACGCGCCGGCCACGCAGCCGAGAACGCGCCGCGTCCTGGCCGGTTAATCGTCACGCACCGTCCCCGCCCCAACGCGAACGGCATCACGTTCGTGCCCGACGTCCCGACAGCCCTGCGCGAGGCGAGGGCCGCCGCCGGCGACCGCTACGTCAACGTCCTCGGCGCCGACATCGCCCGCCAATGCCTCGATGCCGGCGAACTCGACGAGGTCCTGGCCATGATCGCCCCGGTCCTGCTCGGCGACGGCACCCGCCTGTTCGACCACCCCGGCGGCGCCGAGGTGCGTATGGAACAGTTGTACGTGAGCCGCACACCCAAGGCGATCAACGCCTGGATGCGGATTATCAAACAGCCACAATCCCGTTAACCATAATTCCGTAATTCGGCCAGTAATGGCGTGAGCCGCGATCACCACGCGAAACGCGGCCGGCCCGGGGGTTCACGCGACCCGCCTGGACTTTGACCGAACGGATCCCGGCTGTCGCGGAGCGTGAACGAGACCGAAGCGGATCCGGGCCGCCAGCCAACGGCCAGCCACGGCCTTCCGGTGCCGGCCGGCACCGGAAGACACCAGCGCTGCAAAGGACCCACTGCCAGCCCGTCGGGTCCGGAGACCGCTGGCGCCGCCCACCCAGAAAAACACCGGCAACCATCGTCCCGCCGGCCGGGGTGGCGTTGCCACCCGGCAGATGGCATCGAAATGCCGGCGCCCAGGCCCGGGACCGCCGAGTGGCGAAAAGCGGTGGTGGGCGCCCGGCGGCTGGGCGTACAACTCCCGGGTGTTCAACATCCTGCGCAAGCCGTACGCGGCCGGCCTGGCGGCGACGAACCTGCTCGTCCGCCTCGCCGGTGGGGCCGTGGCCCTCGCCCTGGTGTTGTTCGCCGAGGCGACCCGGGGCTCGTTCGCGGCGGCGGGCCTCGTCGCGGGGTGCTTCGCCGTCGGTACCGCATGCGGCGCACCCCTCACCGGGCGGCTCGTCGACCGGCTCGGCGCCACCCGGGTACTGCTCGGCACGGCCACCATCCACGCCGGAGCACTGCTGGCGATCGCCGGCCTGCCGCACGCCCCGCTCGGCATGGTCACCGCCGTCGCGGTGCTGGCCGGCGCGGCCCGGCCACCGGTAGCCGCCTGGATGCGCGGGATCTGGGTCGCGATCCTGGACGACGAACGGGACCGTCGCGCGTCGTACCGCTTCGAAAGCGCACTGCTGGAAATCGGCTTCATCGCCGGACCCCTGATCGCCGGTCTCGTCGCGGCCCTCGGCCGACCAGCACTCGGCCTGGTGCTCACCGCCCTCATCGCCGGGGCGGCCACGACCGTGTTCGCGCTGCTACCGCCCGCCCGCACCGCCGCGCAACACCGCCCGGCCGCGCCGCCGTCACCAACCGCGACGCCCCAGCCAGCAGCGGCGCCACCGGCAGCGGCGTCGCCGGTGACAGCGCTGCCGGGAACCGCATCGGACACCGCGCCGCGAGGCACGGCACGGGCGGGGACACGGGCAGCGGCGCAGGCACGGGCGGCCGGGTCGCGGGATGTGCTCGGGGCGCTGCGCTCCGGCGCCATCCGGACGCTGGTCGTGTCGCGCACCGCGCTCGGGGTGACGATCGGGGCCGTACAGGTCGCGGCGGCCGGGTTCGCCGCTGGGCAGGGGCGGGCCGGGTTCGCCGGGGTGCTGCTCGGCGGGTTCGCCATCGGAAGCCTGATCGGCAGCGGGGCGCTGAGGCTGCGACCGACGGTGCTCGCGACGGTCATGTGCGTCGCGCTGGCACCGCTGTTACTGCCGGTCGGATTGTGGTGGCTGGCCGTGTTGTTCGCGGCGGCGGGTGCACCGCTGGCCCCGCTGAACGCGGTCGCGTACGAGGTGACGGAGCGCGCCGCGCCCGCCGGGACCGCGACCGAGGCCCGGATGTGGACGAGCACGGCGACGATGGCCGGCACCGCACTGGGCACCGCCGCCGCCGGAGCCGTCGTCGAGCACGGCTCACCACGCGCCGCGGTGCTGGTCGCGGTGCTGGGTGCGGTAGCCACACTCGCCGTCGACGCGCTCGGGCGGATCGGTGACGTCAGCAAACCGGCCAGCCGCAGCGCCTGAGCCTGGACCAGAACGCAACGGCAAGCTCGCACCGAACCTGCCCGCAGACCGCCATCCTCATCCGGGGTAGGTGAGGATGAGCCGCCACCCACGGGGAAAGGACCAGCGTGCGCCGCACCGGATGGATCCTCGCCCTCGCCGCGGGCTACGTCGACGGCCTCGCCCTGCTGTACCTCGGCGGCATCTTCGCCAGCGTCGTCACCGGCAACCTCGTCCTCATCGGTGTCGCCGCCACCACCGACCCCCACCACATCACCGACATCACCGGACCCACCACCCACGCCGCCCTCGCCGTCGCCGTCTACACCACCACCGTCACCCTCGCCCGCCGCATGCCACCCGCCCGCTGCCTCGTCGCCGCGCTCGCCGCCATGTGCACCCTCTGCGGCGGCTGGGCCTTCGCCCACCACGACCCCCACGGCCTCGCCCAACTCCCGCTCCTCGCCCTCGCCACCCTCGCCACCGGCCTGCAGGCCGCCGCCCAACGCGACGCCGACACCACCCACCTCACCGGCACCCTCAGCCGCGTCGCCAAAGGCCGCGCCCGCCTCGCCACCGACGGACCCCCGCTCATCGCGATGCCGATCGGCGCCGCCAGCGCTGCCCTCCTGCTCGACACCGCGCCATGGCTCGGCGCGCTACCAGCCGTCGCCCTCATCGCCGCCGCCTGCGTCCTGCACGCCGCAGCCCCACGACCCCCACACCCACCGGCACCCGCCCCCCAACGCCAGGCCGCATACACCCCGTAGACTTGCGCCAATGGGGATGGTGCACACCGTCGGGCTGGTCCTGCACCCGCGCCGCGACTCCAAACCGGCCATCGACGCCATCATCGACTGGGCCAGGACACACGAAGCCACCGTCCTCGGCCTGCCCGACGAGGTCGACCGCATCGACTGCAGCGCCGTCGCCGTCAACGCCGACGAGCTCGTCGGCCGCGCCTCCCTCGTCGTCAGCCTCGGCGGCGACGGCACCATGCTGCGCAGCATGCGCCTGCTGTCCGGCAAACCCACCCCCGTCCTCGGCGTCAACCTCGGCCGCCTCGGATTCCTCGCCGAAATCAGCGTCGAAGAACTCCCCCAAGCCCTCACCGCCATCGACGCCAACCGCTACACCGTCGAACCCCGCATGGCCGTGCGCACCCAACTGCCCGACGGCACCAGCGTCACCGCCTTCAACGACATCGCCCTCGTCCGCACCCCCGGCCACGGCCTCGCCGCCGTCGCCATCTCCATGCAGGGCTACCCATTCGTCCGGTACGCAGCCGACGCCCTCATCGTCGCCACGTCCACCGGCTCCACCGCCTACAGCTTCTCCGCCGGCGGCCCCATCGTCTCCCCCACCGTCGAAGGCATCCTCGTCGTCCCCGCCGCCGCCCACTCCGCCTTCAACCGCGCCCTCGTCCTGTCACCCAACGACGACCTCGACCTCGAACTGCTGCCCTCCAGCGGCCGCCTCGTCGTCGAAGTCGACGGCCAAGTCCTCGGCGAACTCAACCCCGGCGACACCCTCACCGTCTCCGCCGCCCCCGCCGCCGCAAAGGTGGTGCGCCTCGGCTACACCACCTTCTACGAACGAGCCCGCAGAAAACTCCAGGTCAACGGCAGCCTCGAAGTCGAACTGCCACTCACCTGACACACCACTAACCGTGGGCGCGCTCCGGCAGACCAGACACCCGCAGCAACGCCTCATCGGCGTAACACCACACCCAGTCCTCACCCGGCTCGAACGACTGCACCAACGGATGCCCCGCACCATGGAAATGCGCCGTCGCATGCTTCGCTGGCGACGAGTCGCAACACCCCACATGCCCACACGTCAGACACAACCGCAGATGCACCCACCGGCCACCCACCGCCAGACAGTCCTCACAACCATCCGCCGACGGCGCAACCTCATTGATCATTTCCAGATGGTCACAACCATTGCTCACGCCACCACCGTAGCCCGCACCAGCCCCTCCCGCGGCCCGCCTCCCAGACCACACAAGACGTTCGTCGCACGGCAAAACCCGTGGTTGGATTGACCGCATGGCCAAGCCAGCGATCTTGACCGTCGACGACGACCCCGCCGTCTCCCGCGCCGTCTCCCGCGACCTGCGCAGACAATACGGCGAGGACTACCGCATCATCCGCGCCGACTCCGGCCAAGAAGCCCTCGACACCCTCAAGGAACTCAAACTCCGCGGTGAACAGGTCGCCGTCCTCCTCGCCGACTACCGCATGCCCGGCGTCAACGGCCTGCAATTCCTCGAGGCCGCCATGGACCTCTTCCCCCGCGCCCGCCGCGTCCTGCTCACCGCATACGCCGACACCGACGCCGCCATCCAGGCCATCAACATCGTCGACCTCGACCACTACCTCCTCAAACCCTGGCACCCACCAGAGGAGAAGCTCTACCCCGTCATCGACGCCATGCTCGAGGCCTGGAAAGCCGCCCCCGACCGCCCTACCGCCGACGTCAAGATCGTCGGACACCGCTGGTCCGCACCATCATTCGCAGTCCGCGACTTCCTCGCCCGCAACATGGTCTCCTACCGCTGGTACACCACCGACGACGCCGAAGGCCAACGCCTCCTCACCGCCGCCAGCCTCACCCCCAACGAACTACCCCTCGTCATCACCACCGAAGGCAAAACCCTCGTCAACCCCACCGAAACCGAACTCGCCACCCACGTCGGCCTCACCACCACCCCCACCACCGACTTCTACGACCTCGTCGTCGTCGGCGGCGGCCCCGCCGGCCTCGGCGCCGCCGTCTACGGCGCCTCCGAAGGCCTCCGCACCGTCCTGCTCGAACAACGCGCCACCGGCGGCCAAGCCGGCCAATCCAGCCGCATCGAAAACTACCTCGGCTTCCCCGACGGCGTCTCCGGCGCCCAACTCACCGACCGCGCCCGCCGCCAAGCCGTCAAATTCGGCGCCGAACTGCTCACCGCCTGCCGCGCCACCCGCCTCGAAGCCCAAGGCAACACCCGAATCCTGCACTTCGAAGACGGCACCACCATCGCCTCCCACGCCGTCATCCTCGCCACCGGCGTCTCCTACCGCCGCCTCACCGCACCCGGCCTCGCCGACCTCCACGGCCGCGGCGTCTACTACGGCTCCGCCGCCACCGAAGCCCCCAGCTGCGCCGACCAAGACGTCTACATCGTCGGCGGCGCCAACTCCGCCGGCCAGGCCGCCATGTTCTTCTCCCGCTACGCCCGCAACATCCACCTCATCATCCGCGCCCCCAACCTCAACGCCTCCATGTCCCAATACCTCATCGACCAGATCGCCACCGTCCCCGCCATCACCATCCACCCCTGCACCGAAATCGCCGCCGCCCACGGCGACGAACACCTCGAACAACTCGAACTACGCCCCGTCGACGGCGGCCCCACCCGCACCGTCGACGCCTCATGGCTCTTCATCTTCATCGGCGCCGAACCCCGCACCGACTGGCTCGACGGCACCGTCCAACGCGACTCCCGAGGCTTCGTCCTCACCGGCCCCGACCTCCTCACCGGCGACAACCCACCACCCGGCTGGCTACTCAACCGCGACCCCTACCACCTCGAATCCAGCGTCCCCGGCGTCTTCGCCGCCGGCGACGTACGCGCCGACTCCGTCAAACGCGTCGCCTCCGCCGTCGGCGAGGGCGCCATGGCCGTCTCACTCGTCCACCGGTACCTCCTGGAGGGACAATGACCACCCCCGGACGCCGCCTCGCCCCCGACGAACTACGCAACCTCTTCCTCTTCGAACAACTCGACGACGACCAACTCGGCTGGCTCGCCGCCCGCGGCTGGGCCGTCACCCACCCCGCCGGCGAACCCGTCTACGTCGAAGGCGAACCCGCCACCTGCTTCGTCGTCCTGCTCTCCGGCACCGTCTCACTCAGCCGCAACATCCACGGCGACGACGTCGAGGTCTCCCGCACCGACCAGATCGGCGTCTACGGCGGCGCCACCCAGGCATACCTCGGCGACCAGGTACCCCAGCTCTACAACAACACCATGCACGCCATCACCGACGCCGAGGTCTACGAACTGCCCGCCGCCGAGTTCGGCCCCACCATCCGCCAATGGTTCCCCATGGCCATACACCTGCTCGAAGGCCTCTTCTTCGGCATGCGCAGCTTCAACAACGCCACCGCCGAACGCGAACGCCTCCTCGCCCTCGGCTCCCTGTCCGCAGGCCTCACCCACGAGCTCAACAACCCCGCCGCCGCAGCCGTACGCGCCACCGCCGTCCTGCGCGACAAGGTCGCCGGCATGCGCCACAAGCTCGCCATGATCGCCGACGGCCGCCTCGACGGCGAGAAACTCCACGGCCTCGTCGAACTCCAGGAAGCCGCCGTCAAAAAGGCCACCAACGCCCCCAAACGCTCCGCCCTGGAAACCAGCGACGCCGAGGACGCCATCGGCGACTGGCTCGACGAACACAACGTCACCGGAGCCTGGGACCTCGCACCCACCCTCGTCGCCGGCGGCGTCGACGTCCCCTGGCTGCAGGACATCGCCGACTGCATCGGCGACCTCGACCTCGAACCCGCCGTCCGCTGGCTCTCCTACACCATCGAGACCGAACTGCTCATGGGCGAGATCGACGACGCCGTCGCCCGCATCTCCGGCCTCGTCGGCGCCGCCAAGCAGTACTCACAACTCGACCGCGGCCCGTTCCAGGTCGTCGACGTCCACGAACTGCTCGACGCCACCCTCATCATGCTCAACGCCAAGATCCCGGGCGGCGTCCGCGTCATCACCAAGTACGACCGCGACCTGCCGAACATCCCGGCGTACGCCGCCGAACTCAACCAGGTCTGGACCAACCTCATCGACAACGCCGTGTCCGCCATGCACGGCAACGGCACCCTCACCATCACCACCTCGCTCGACCCGACCGGCGGGTGCCTCGCCGTCGAGATCGCGGACACCGGCCCCGGCATCCCGCCCGACGTGCGGCCCCGCATCTTCGAGCCGTTCTTCACCACCAAGCCCGTCGGCGAGGGCACCGGCCTCGGCCTGGACATCAGCTACCGCATCGTCGTGAAGAAGCACCACGGCGACATCCGCGTCACGTCCGAGCCCGGCGACACCCGTTTCGTCGTGCTGCTCCCCCTCCACGAAACGCCCTGACGGCGCTGCTCTTGTAGGTGCAGTTCGGCGCGAAGCGCCGAACTCTGTTCAGGAAGTGTGCCGTCAGGCACACCCTGTAAGGCATCCTAGGATGCTAGGACAAGACGGTCGCCCTGTAGTTTCCAGCGAACGATTAGCCTGGTCAGTCGGGTCGCGGTCCCGCCATGTGGGGGCCGTGTGACTGAAGGTCGATCGGGGGCCAGGCCGGATCCCGGCAAGCGTGTCAGCCGCTCGCCGGGACCGTCGGCGCTCAGGATGGCTGGACTTGGTCGAAGAGGGCGAGGGCTTCGGCGGGGTCCGGGCTCACGAGGCGTTCCAGACCAGCCGTCGTTATCTTCGCCCACCTGCCGGCCCGTGCCCACATCCGCTCCTCGAAGGTGCGGATGGCGTTGTCCAGATCTTCCGGGTTGGCAGCGATGGACTCCGCGAGCTCGGCACCGTCCAGCATCGCGAGGTTCGCGCCCGCCCCCAGCGGTGGCATCAGGTGGGCGGCGTCGCCCAGGAGCGTCACCCCGCGGACGTGGGTCCAGGTGTGGGATGCGGGCAGGACGTAGAAGGGGCGGTGGACGAAAGCTGTGCCGTGGCCGAGCAGGTCGAGGACGGGAGCGGCCCAGCCGTCGAACAGAGCCAGAAGACCCGATCGCGCGGCTTCGACGTCGGCCAGGTCCAGCTCCGCGTGCCAGTCCAGCGGCGCGCGGAACTTGGCGTACACCTTGACGTGACCGCCGCTGTTGCGCTGGGCGACCAGAGATCGGTTCACGCCGTACACGGCCACCGAACCGTCGCCGATCAACCGGGCGAGGTCAGGGTGGCTGGTGTCGACGTCATCCAGGGAGGTCTCGACCGAAGTGATGCCGGTGTACTGCGGCGTCACCGGCGAGACTGCCGGGCGGACCCGGGACCAGGCCCCGTCCGCGCCCACCACCAGATCGAACGTCTCCTGTCGCCCGTCCGCGAAATGCACCAGTACGCCATCCCCGGTTCTCGGCACCACCTGCGTCACCTCCCGCCCCCACTGCACGTGGAGAGCGCCGAGCAGCAGGTCACGCAGTTGCCCGCGATCGATCTCCGGATTGGCCCGCTCATCCGGACGGGGTCTCCAGTCCCGCAGAACGGTCCCGGCAGCGTCCAGGATGCGCATGGCCTGCCCCTCGGGACGAGACAGCGCCTGGAACTCCGCCAGCAGCCCCGCCTTGTCCAGTGCCCGCTGGCCCAGCCCCTCGTGCAGGTCCAGCGTGCCGCCCGGGGGACGGGCGTCGGGCGCGGCATCGCGTTCAAGGACGGCAACGGGGTAGCCGTGGCGGTGCAGGACACGGGCGAAGGTAAGGCCCGCAGGGCCGCCCCCGATCACGGCGATACGGTGTCTCATAGCAAGACACTGTATTTCTCACTTACAATGCATTGCAACAGCAGGGAGTGACCATGACCGTGTGGGACCGGCCGGAGCCGCCGAAACCCCCGGCGCCGCTCGACCGGGAGCGGATCATCGCCGCCGCCATCGCGCTGGCCGATGAGGGCGGGCTGGAGGCGGTGTCGTTGCGCAAGGTCGCCGCCCGGCTGGACGCCGGCCCGATGCGGCTGTACGGATACATCTCCACCAAGGACGACCTGCTCGACCTCATGGTGGACGAGGTCCACGCCGAGGTCTTCCCCGAGAAGCAGCCTGGTGACTGGCGGGAGGCGCTGCGCGTCCTCTCCCACCGCACCAGGCAGGCCGCTCTCCGTCACGAATGGCTGGCCGACCTGCTCGGCGGCCGCCCGACCCTCGGCCCGAACGGCCTCGCCGTGGCCGAGGCCAAGCTGGCCGCCCTCGACGGCCTCGCCGACATCGACACCGTCATGCGCGCCGTGGAGACCGTAGGCGCCTATGTCACCGGCGCGATCAGGCGCGAGATCGCAAATCTGCGGGCCGAGCGCGCCACGGGCCTGTCCAAGCGCGACTGGCAGCGCGCCTCCGGCCCGCACGTGACGAGAATATTGGCCACGGGCCGCTTCCCGGCGCTGACCAAGGCCGTGCACGACGCAACGGACGTGGACGCCGAGGCATCCTTCGCGACCGGTCTGGACTGGGTCCTCGACGCCGTGGCCGCCAAACTCATCCGACCGCCGGCGTGACGCTCATTCGTCATAGAGCAGCGGTCGTCCCCGCCGACACCGGGACATCGGCAGGGACGACCGCTGCTCAGTATTTGGCGATGTAGAGGCGCTGCCCGGCCGGCCGGAAGCCGACCCGCTCGTAGACCCGCCACGAGTCGTCGCCACCGGCCTCCAGCCAGGCCACCTCGATACCGGCTTCGAACAGCCGCCCGGCGATCCCTGCGGTGATCGCCCCGGCCAGGCCCCGGCCGCGGTGGGCCACGCCGACCGCGATGCCGCCAATCTCGCAGATCCCGTCGCTGGGCACGACCGTGCCGCCACCTCCGGCGTACCGGCCGTCGGTCGTGCGGGCGGCCACGAACACCCCGCCGCGCTGGCTGACGTGGCGCTGCCGGTCGATGTCCGCGGGGCCTGCGTCACCGGGCGAGCCGAACGCCTCGTTCTGGACGCCGATCACGCCGGCGATCTCACCGTCGGTCTCCGGGACGAACAGCTCGAAGCCCACCGGAACAGGCTGCGCGACGAGCGATGCCGGCGTGCAGGTGAGGTACTCGTTGCGGGCCTCCACGGCGAATCCGGCGTCGAACAGCAGCTTCTCGAGCCCCGGGGCGCAACTGGTGACGTACTCCAGCCGCGGCGGCCGACCGGCGAAGGCCGTGACCAGGTCGGCGACGTCGGCCGCGGTGATCTCGGCGCCGGGAGCCGGCGTCGCGTAGTTGATGTGCGGACTGTCGGTCCCGTGGTCTAACCCGAGCACGAACGGGCCGGACTCGACGGCGTTCGGACGGGTGCACAGGTTGGCGTAAACGGCGCGCTGAATGCGCAGATCCATGGTGAGAAGACCCTTTCGAGGGCTCGCAAGAGAGGGCGAAGCGAGGGCAGACGTCAGCGGCAGGAGCCGCTAAGGACCGCGGGGGGCACAGGCTTCACTCTTTCGAACACTCGGGGATCGCGCGCCTGATGCGCGGATCGCGGCGCGAAGCTATCAGTCGGACGGCTTCGACGCAACCGGTATGCCGGCTAACCCGCGATGCCTCGGGCGACAGCCCCAGGTCGCCAAGCAGGCATTAGAGGCGTCGATGCAGTTCGCGGACGGTGACCACGTATGTGCCATCGCCTGCGAAGAGGAGGTTCCACGCCCCGTGGGAGATGGAGGTTGCGTGGTCCGGCCTCCGGCTGGAGCGGAGCGCGCCATAGCGCCCCGCGTACGCCTGGAAGGGGTCGAACCCGTGGTCCCGGAGGCGCTGCTGAAGCTCCAGAAAGTCCATCCGGCCATTCTCCGGTCCGCACGGCGGCCCTGACACACAACGGGAACGATCAGTCGGGCAGCAGCGGGACCGTCGGGCCCTGGCGGCGGCCCAGCAAGGACGCCCGGGTCAGCGCCGACGAGCCGAACCGGTCCCGGACCCGGTCCAGCGCGGTGTCCAGCTCCGCGCCTGACGTCACGTCGAACGGCAGCTCCAGCTGCGGCGAGTCGTCGTCTTCCAGGTTGGCCACGGCGACGCCGACCAGGGTCAGACCCCGGTTGGCGATGTCCGAGGCTGCGGCGGCGTGCAGGCGGCGCACCGCGTCCAGGAGGGTCTGCGTGTGCGACGTCGGCCGCGCCAGGGTGTGCGAGCGCGTCGCCCGGCTGAAGTCGGCGAAGCGCAGCCGTAGCACGACGGTGCGGCCCGTGCGGCCGGCCGCGCGCATCCGCCGCGAGACCCGGTCGACGAGCTCGGCGAGGACCGCCTCCTGCAACGGCCGCGGGTGCGGGCCCCGGCCCAGGGCGCGCTGCGCGCCGATCGAGCGCCGCCGGCGGCCCACGACGACCGGGCGCGGGTCCCGGTTGTGTGCCAGCGCGTGCAGGTGGCGGCCCTGGCCCTCGCCCAGCATCGAGATCAGTGCCGCCTCGCCGAGGCGGGCGACCTGCCCGACCGTGCTCACCCGGTGGGCGTGCAGCTTGGCCGCGGTCACGGTGCCGACGCCCCACAGGCGCTCGACGGGAAGGCGGTGCAGGAAGTCCAGCTCGTCCGCGGGCGGCACGAGCAGCAGGCCGTCGGGCTTGGCCACGCCGCTGGCCACCTTGGCCAGGAACTTGGTGCGGGCCACGCCCACGGTGATGGCCAGGCCGACGTCCCGGCGGACCCGATCGCGCAGCCGTTCGGCGATGCCCAGCGGGGCGCCGGCGATGCGGTACAGGCCGGCGACGTCCAGGAAAGCCTCGTCGATCGACAGGCCCTCGACCATGGGGGTGGTGTCGCGGAAGATCTCGAAGACGGCCTTCGAGGCGGCCGCATACGCCGACATGCGCGGCGGCACCACGACCGCCTCCGGGCACAGAGCACGGGCCTGCCGGCCGCCCATGGCGGTGCGCACGCCGCGGCGCTTCGCCTCGTAGCTGCAGGCCAGCACGACGCCCCCGCCCACGATGACCGGGCGGCCACGCAGGCGGGGGTCGTCACGCTGCTCGACCGAGGCGTAGAACGCGTCGAGATCAGCGTGCAGGATGTTCGCGCCACCCGACACGAACACATGTTCGCATGAAGTTACCCGCGCAGGGAACGAATCGTGTCGCGGTACCAGTGCGCCGACCGCTTCGGGGTGCGCTCCTGCGTGTCGTAGTCGACGCGGACGATGCCGAAGCGCTTGTCGTAGCCGAACGCCCACTCGAAGTTGTCCATCAGCGACCAGGCGAAGTAGCCGCGGATGTCGGCGCCCTGCTGGCGTGCGAGGGCGACGGCGCCGATGTGCGAGTCGAAGTACGCCACCCGGTCCTCGTCGTCGACGTAGCCGGTCTCGTCGGGCACGTCGTCGAAGGCCGACCCGTTCTCGGTGACGTAGATCGGCAGGCCGTAGTCGTTGTACAGGCGCACCAGCAGCTGGGTGAAGCCCTCGGGGACGATCTCCCAGCCCATCGCGGTGATCGGCCGCCCGGTCGGGATGGGCCGGGTGACCGGCAGGCCGTCGGGGTCGGTGTCGTTGCCGTCCTCGTCGACGCCGGAGACGGTCTCGGAGAAGTAGTAGTTCACGCCGAGCACCTCCAGCGGGGTGCTGATGACCTCGAGGTCGCCGTCCTCGACCGGCAGCGTGATGCCCTGCCGGGCCAGGTCGTCGACGAGGTCGGCCGGGTAGCGGCCGTGCACCAGCGGGTCGAGGTAGATGCGGGTGCTGAGGGCGTCGGCGCGGCGGGCCGCGTCACGGTCGGCCGCGGAGTCGGTCTGCGGCGTCGACACGCCCATGTTCAAGGTGATGCCGAACTCGTGCCTGGCTCGCCCTTCGGTGTCCTGGCTGGCCGCGCGCATCCGCTCGGTGGCCAGGCCGTGGCCGAGCAGCAGGTGGTGCACGGCGCGCATGCTGGCCGCGAAGTCGCGCCGGCCCGGGGCGTGCGCGCCGTAGGCGTAGCCGAGCATGGCCGAGCACCACGGCTCGTTGAGCGTGGTCCAGGTCTTGATCCGGTCCTGCAGCGCGTCGAAGACCAGCATGCTGTAGTCCGCGAAGCGGTAGGCAGTGTCGCGGTTGGGCCAGCCGCCGGCGTCCTCGAGCTCCTGGGGCAGGTCCCAGTGGTACAACGTCACCCACGGCTCCACGCCGCCCGCCAGCAGTTCGTCGGTGAGCCGGTCGTAGAAGCCGATGCCCTCCGGGTTGACCGGGCCCTGGCCGCGCGGTTGCACGCGCGGCCAGGCCACCGAGAAGCGGTACAGGTCGACACCCAGGTCGCGGATGAGGGCCACGTCCTGCGGCATGCGGTGGTAGTGGTCGCACGCGATCTCGCCGGTGTCGCCCTTGTCGATCGCGTCGGGAACCTCGCAGAAGGTGTCCCAGATGGACCGCGTCCGCCCGCCCTCGTCGACCGCGCCCTCGATCTGGTAGGCCGAGGTCGCCACACCCCAGCGGAACGAGGGTGGAAGCGTGGCGATCGGGTTCGCTCGATCAGTGGCTCGATCGAGGGGCGTCGCGGTCGTGTCCATGGTTCTCCTGGGTGGTGTCAGCCGGATCGTGTACCGGCTGGGTCGGATGGTGCGGCGGTGCGGGCTATCCGGCGGTCACCGGATGCAGCCAGCAGGCCACCGAGCGGGCCGGCCCGACATGGTCGTCGGGCTTGCCCAGGACCGGGATCTCCTTGTCGCACGGCTCGAACCGCTTCGGGCAGCGCGGGTGGAACGCGCACCCGCTGGGCATGCCGCGCAGGTCCGGCGGGGAGCCGGGGATGCCGGCCAGCTCCCGCCGGGCGCCGCGCAGCGCCGGGAACGAGCGGAGCAGGCCGTTACTGTAGGGGTGCAGCGGCTCGCGGTAGATGTCGGCGGACGGCGCCTCCTCGACGATGCGCCCGCCGTACATGATCGCGATCCGGTCGCTGAACTCCACCAGCAGCGACAGGTCGTGGGTGATGAACAGCACCGAGAAGCCCAGCCGCTCGCGCAGCTCGACGAGCTGGCCGAGGATCTGCCGCTGCATGACCACGTCCAGCGCGGTCGTCGGCTCGTCCATGATGACCAGCTGCGGCTCCAGCGCCAGCGCCATGCCGATCATGACGCGCTGGCGCATGCCGCCGGAGAGCTGGTGCGGGTAGGCGTCGAGACGGTCCTCGGCGATGCCGACCAGGCGCAGCAGCTCCTTGGCCCGGTCCACGCGGGCGGTGCGGCTCAGGCCGGGCTCGTGCGCCTGGATCGCGTCCATCATCTGCACGTCGATCTTGTGCACCGGGTTGAGCGAGTTCATCGCGCCCTGGAACACGATCGACGTCTCCGCCCAGCGGAACTTGCGCAGCTCGGCGTCGGAGAGGCTGAGCACGTCGTACGGGTCGCCGGTCGGCGGGTGGTAGGTGACCGTGCCGCCGGTGACGACGCCGGGCGGCGGCAGCAGCCGGGTGATGCCGTAGGCCAGCGTCGACTTGCCGCTGCCGCTCTCCCCCGCCAGGCCCACGACCTCTCCGCGGTGGATGGTGAGGTTGACGTCACGGACCGCCCGCACGGACGCCTCGCCGAGGCCGTAGTCGACGTTGAGGTTCTTGATCTCCAGCAGCGGCCGGGTGAGGACCTGCGTCATTGGTTGGCACCGTCCCTGATCTCGATCTTCGCCGGCGGCTCGGCGGGGCGCACGACGGGGGTGAAGCCGACCTTCATCCGGACCTTGTCGCCGTTGGCGGTGCGGGCCCGGCCGGTGCCGGAGGTGCGCAGCCGCGGGCTGACGAACTCGTCGATGCCGAAGTTCACCAGGCTCAGGGCCGTGCCCAGGATGGCGATGGCCAGGCCCGCCGGGACGAACCACCACCAGGCGCCCTGTGCGAGGGCCTGCTGGCCCTGCGCCCAGAACAGGATCGTGCCCCAGTTCCACGACGACACCGACGAGATGCCGATGAACGCCAGCGTGATCTCCGACAGCACGGCGAAGATGACGGTACCGACGAAGCCGGACGCGATGATCGCGGTCAGGTTCGGCAGGATCTCGAAGAAGATGACCCGCCAGGTCTTCTCGCCGGTGGCCCGGGCGGCCTCGACGTAGTCGCGGCCGCGCAGCGACAGCGTCTGCGCCCGCAGCACCCGCGACCCCCACGACCAGCTGGTCAATCCGATCACCAGGGCCACGGTGAGGTCGTTCACGCGCGGCAGCGAGGTGCAGATGATGATGATCAGCAGCAGGCCCGGAATGACCAGGAACACGTTGGACAGCACCGACAGGATCTCGTCCGCGATGCCGCCGAGGTATCCGGCGCTGACACCGACGAGCACCGACAGGATCGTGGCCACGATGCCGGCGACCGCGCCGACCATCACCACGCTGCGGGTGCCAGCCAGGATCTGACTGAAGATGTCCTGGCCGAGGTGCGAGGTGCCGAGCCAATGCTGCGCCGACGGCGCCTGCAGCGCGTCCGGAGTGATCTTGTCGGGGTCGTACGGCGCGACCCATGGCCCGATGATCGCGAACAGCACGTAGATGCCGAGGATCACCAGGCCGGTGGCGGCCTTGCCGTTGGCGATGAACTGGAACCGCTTGCGCTTGGCCTTCTTGCCCGGCGCGGACTCCGGCTGCGCCGTCGAGCCCTGTCCGGGGATGCTCTGCTCGACGCTGGAGGGAGTGACGGTCATCTCAACCAGCCTTTCGGGTGCGCGGGTCGAGCAGCAGGTATGCGACGTCGGCCAGCAGGTTGGCCACCAGCACCGAGATGGTGATGACCAGGAAGATGCCCTGCATCAGCGGGTAGTCGTGCGCGCCGACGGCCTGGAAGAGCTGGAAGCCGACGCCGGGGTACGAGAACACGATCTCAACCAGCAGGGTGCCGCCGACGATGAAGCCCAGCGACAGGGCGAACGCCGCCACGTTGGGCAGCAGCGCGTTGCGGGCGGCGTAGCTGAACGCGACCCGCCGCTCCGACAGGCCCTTGGCGTGAGCGACGGTGATGTAGTCCTCCGCCGAGACGGTGACCATCATGTTGCGCATGCCGAGGATCCAGCCGCTCATCGACGAGATGAGGATCGTGGCCGCGGGCAGCACGCTGTGGTTGATCGCCGAGCCGATGAAGTAGTGGTCCCAGGCCGGCACCAGGCCCGGCGTGAAGCCGCCGGACGACGGGAAGTAGCTGCCCGGGCCGGTGAACACGGCGATGGCGACGAGGCCGAGCCAGAAGTACGGCACTGAGGACAGGAACGTGGTGGCCGGCAGCAGGCCGTCGATCCAGGTCCCGCGCCGCCAGCCGGCGCCGATGCCGAGCGTCGTGCCGATCAGGAAGCTCAGCACGGTGGTGATGCCGACCAGCCCGATGGTCCACGGCAGGCTCTGCCCGATCACCTCGGAGACCGTCGACGGGAAGAACGTGAAGGACAGGCCGAGGTCGCCGTGGAAGAGCTGCTTCCAGTACGTGACGTACTGATCCCACAGGCTCCGGTCCTCGTCGAGGCCAAACAGCACCTTCAGCGACTGGATCGAATCGGAGGACACCTGGCCCTGGTTGCGGGCGAGGAAGGCGCTGATCGGGTCGCCGGGGATCATCCGTGGGACGAAGAAGTTGATCGTGATCGCGGCCCACGCCGTGAACAGGTAGAACGCCAGGCGTTGCAGCAGGAATCTCATCGTGCCTCCTCCGGCGCGTGCAGGGCCGGCGGCGTGGGGATCGACGGATCGGCGGCGGAGCCGACGCCCTCCTTGGCGACGGTCTGCGCATCGTAGAGCCAGCAGGCCGCCCAGTGCCCGGGCTCGCCGCCGACGTCGAGGCGGGGCGGCAGGTCGACGCTGCAGCGCGGCATGGCGTGCGGGCAGCGGGGGTGGAACCGGCAGCCGGACGGGGGCCGGATCAGGCTCGGCGGCTCGCCGTTGCCGCGGTCCTTCGTGGACGCCTCGGCGATGCCCGCGATGCGGTCCGGGTCGGGGGCCGAGTCGATGAGCAGGCGGGTGTACGGGTGCGCCGGGTTCTGCGTGACCGACTCGGAGTCGCCGCCCTCGACCATGCGCCCGGCGTACATCACCAGCGTCTCGTCGGCGAAGTACCGCGCCGAGGCGATGTCGTGCGTGATGTACAGGATGGCGAGGTTGAGCCGCTCCTTGAGGTCGCGCAGCAGGTTGAGGATGCCGAGGCGGATCGACACGTCGAGCATCGACACCGGCTCGTCGGCCAGGAGCGCTTCCGGGTCCGCGCCGAGGGCGCGCGCGATCGCGACGCGCTGGCGCTGGCCGCCGGACAGTTCGTGGGGGAACTTGTCGATGTAGCGCTCGGGCGGGGTGAGCGCCACCCGGGTGAGCAGCCCGGCCAGGGCGACCTCGAGCTCCTCGTCGTTCGTGCCGGCGTTGCCGTGGATCTTCAACGCGCGGGTCAGGTGGTAGCGGACCGTGTGCACGGGGTTGAGCGAGCCGAACGGGTCCTGGAAGATGAGCTGCACCCGGCTGACGTACTCGCGGAACCGTCGCCCGCCCCGCACCCGGGTGGTCTCGCCGTGCAGCCGGATGTCACCGCTGGTTCGCGGGTACAGCTGCGTCAGCAGGCGGGCGACCGTGGATTTGCCGGAGCCGGACTCGCCGACCAGGGCGGTGACCCTGCCGCGGCGCAGGGTGAAGGACACGTCGTCCACGGCGTGAACAACGGCCCGTTTGCGGGTGAAGATGTCGCTCAGCTTCCGCCGGACGGGGAAGTGCTTGGTCAGGCCGTCGGCCTCCAGCACCACCTCGCCGACCGGCGCCGCCGGGCTCTCGCTCAACGTCATGCCGATGATCCTGTCTTGGGAATGGCGTCGTGACGGGGTACCGCTCCCCGGGCGGCGCGAGCGTCGCCCGGGGAGCGGTGTCGGTGCGATCCGGTCGTCAGGCGCCGGCCGGCTTGAGGTGCAGGATGACTTCCAGCGAGTTGGGCTGGGTCGGCTGCCCGGCGGTGTACGGGTTGGCGTCGTCCGGCCAGCCCGTCCAGTTCTTCGTGCTGTAGGCGCCACCGATGTTGTCGGCACCGACCGGGAGCATCGGGGCCTCCTCGACGAAGATCTTCTGCAGGGTCGCGAGCGCGGTCTTGCGGGCGGCGTCGTCGGTCGCGCTGGCGTAGGCACGCAGCGCGGCCGTGGCCTCCTTGCTGTCGAAGCGGCCGAAGTTACCGGCCGGCGACGCGGTGCCGATCGGCTTGAGCTGGTCGCCGTCCATCACCGTGCGGTAGATGTCGTACGGGGTCGAGCCGCCGTCGGTCCAGCGGAACGCCGCGTCGAACTGGCCGGCCTCGACGTTCTTGAACCACGCGTCCTGGTTGGCCTTGTCGACCGTGGCCGCGATGCCGATCTGGGCCAGGTTGGCCTTCACGATCTCCAGCGACGTCTGGTAGTCCGACCAACCGGCCGGGTCGGTGAGCGTGATGGTGACCGGCTTGCCGGACGGGTCCTTCAGCGTGGTGCCCTCGAGCTTGTACCCGGCGCTGGCGAGCAGCGTCTTGGCACCCTCGACGTCGATCTTGTAGTCCTTGCCCTTGTACTCGTCGGAGATGTACGCGTCACCGGCGGGCGAGGGCAGGCCCGTCACGCTCTTGACCAGCGGGTGGAAGTAGCCGGCCTCGGCGGTGGTGAAGATGTCGTCGCGGTTGATGACCATGCCCATCGCGACGCGCAGCTTCGGGTCGTTGAACGGGGCCTTGGTGGTGTTGATGTACAGGCCGTGGATGCCCAGCACCGGCGGCGCCCAGATCTTGTGGTTGGCCGCGTCCTTGTCGATGAAGACCGTCTTCACGTTGGGGATGAAGACGAAGCTCCACTCGCACTCGCCGTTGGCCAGCGCCGTGGTCTGCGCGCCGTTGTCGTTGTAGGAGGTGTAGCGCAGCTCCTTGACCGCCGGCGCCGTCTGCCAGTAGCCACTCTCGCGGGCCACCAGGGTCGTGGTCTGCGGGGTGAAGGACTTCAGCGTGTACGGCCCGGAACCGATCGGGTTCTTGTTGGCCTCGGTCTTCGGGTCGGAGATCTTCTCCCAGATGTGCTTGGGCACGATCGGGATCTTCGCGACCGCCTTCTGCTGGCTGACGAACTGCGAGGTCTTGAACGTGATGGTCACGTCGGCGCCGCTCACCGTGGCGTCGAGGATCGGCACGCCCTGCTCGTTGAGCGCCTCGTTGTCACGAATCAGCTTGTAGGTGTACGCGACGTCCTCGGCGGTGACCTTCTGGCCGTCGGACCAGGTGGCGTTGTCGCGGACGGTCACGACGACCGAGGTGTAGTCCTTGTTCCACTTCGCCGCCGTCGCCAGCCACGGCTTCATCGGGTCGGCCGGCTTGACCGGGTTCCACATCATCAGCGGCTCGTACAGCGCCCAGCGGTAGCCGTCCTTGGCGCCGGCCGACGTGGTGAGGAACGGGTTCTCGTTCTCGGTCAGCGGACCGTTCGGCATGCCGATGGTCAGGACCGTGGTCTTGGAACCATTGTTCTTGTTCTGCTCGTTCGGCGAGTCGCCGCACGCGGCCAGGGTGGTCGTCGTGGCCAGCAACCCGGCCATGCCGAGCAGTACTGAGCGTCTGGTCAACACGGGGGTGTCTCCTTTTGACCTGGATTGACAGGTGGGGCGGGCAGTGACAAATCGGGGTATGGCGACGGGACCCTTGCGGCCGGTCCCGCCCAGTGGTGCGGCGTGACGTGACTTCAGGTGGTGCGCTCGGGCTACGCCGCCACGGTGGAACCGCGCACGACGAGCGTGGTGGACAGGATGTTCGGCTCGACCGTCAACGGCGTGCCGTCGAAATGCGCGATGAGCCGGCGGGCCGCCATCTCACCCATCTGGCGCATGGGCTGGCGGACGGTGGTCAGGGGCGGTTCGGTGTGCCCCGCGTGCAGGATGTCGTCGAAACCCACCAGGGCGACGTCCTGCGGAACCCCTCGGCCCGCGATCCGCAGCGCCTGCAGGGCGCCGGCGGCGGACAGGTCGTTGTGCGCGAACACGGCGTCGAACTCCAGGCCCTCATCCAGCGCGCGCCGGACGGCGAGGCTGCCGCATTCGTAGGTGAAGTCCCCCTCGATGACGAGCCGGGGATCGATCGGCGCGCCGGCCGCCGCGAACACGTCCGCGAAGCCGCCGAGCCGGTCCTGGGTGCAGCCGAACTTCTCGGAGCCGGTGATGACCAGGGGCCGCCGCCGGCCGATCTCGAGCAGGTGCCGGGCGGCGAGCGATCCGCCCGCCCGGTTGGTGGTGGCCACCGACGGCATGAGCGGCTTGTCGCCGCGGTCGTCGATGAGCACCACCGGCAGGCCGCCGGCGTAGAGGTCGGCCAGGTAGTCCAGGGTCCCCTCGGGCTCGATGGCCAGCAGGCCGTCGAACGCCTTGCCGGACACCTGCGCGGAGAACTGGCGCATGGACTCGGCGCCGCGGTTGCACGTGAACAGCAGCAACCCGTATCCCTCCGACTCCACGACGTCCACCGCGCCCTGCACTATGTCCCCCATCCACGGCCAGGTCAGCGACGGCACAAGCATCCCGATCACCCGGGTGTGACCCCGGGCCAGGTTGACCGCCCGCGCGCTGGGCACGTAGCCCAGCTCGTCGATGACCCTGCGCACCCGTGCCGCGGTCGCCTCGTCGACCTCTCCTTTGCCGTTGAGCACCCGCGAGACGGTGGTCTTGCTGACCCCCGCACGCGCCGCGACATCGGCGATGGTCATCGGCACGCCGCGATCCTTCCGGTGAGAGCGCTTTCTGGCAAGAGAGCGTGTTCTGGAACCGGTTCCGCAACCGGTTCCGGCACACTAAATCGGATCGCGGACAGTGGTGTCAATAACACGGATGTAACGAAACTTAACGTTGTCGCAACCCTTGCCAAGCGGCTGTCCATGGTGTTGGCTCGGGGCCACCGTCGATGCGATTGCGGCCGCACCGGCGGTCCTCACGAAGGATCATTCGGAAGCGCTCCCATAGAGCGCTCTCACGGCCGCCGGGCTTCCATTTCCGACTCCGGTCCGTGCACCGCACGACCGTCGCTCCCGTCAGACAACGGTCGGCGCCGGCGCGCCTCCCTTCCATGTCCGCGGTGCCAAGAACCCAGCGTCAGCGCAGCCTGATCGCGCTGCTGTCGCCGCCCACGAGGCCCGACTTGACCCGTCCGGCCCGTACTCGGTGCCGCCGGAGTCGCGCAGCTTCTGGTTGCCGCTCCACAGCCGGCCCGTGCTCTCGCCGGTGTTCTCCCCCTTCGGCTTCCTGACCAGCGGCCACTCCCCCAGCTGCTTCGTGCCGCACGAGAAGCTCGCGAGGGTGAAAACGCAGCTTGCCGTCGGCGGCAACCGGGCTCGGCTTCGGCGACGGTGAGCGCGACGGCGGCGCTTGCTGCTGCTGCGCGCCCGGCCTGCCCCCCGCCCGCGTACTCGGCCAGCAGCAGCCCGCCCAGCAGGCACGCCAGCAGCGCCACCGGCGCGACGCCGGCCGCGACCCCGCGCCCGACCCGCCGCGGGCGGCGCCACGGCGGCGGAGCGGGCTGCGGGGACGCCGGGGACAGCGAGGATGGATGGGGCAGCGGCACCGACCGGCCGTCGCCGGACGGGTCGATCCGTGTCCCGGAGACCGGACCGGGCGCCTCGAAGCGCTGGTTCGGCGGCGACGGAATCGCGGCCGAACCGGGCGTGAACCTCCGCCCGCCGGCGCCCTGCGAAGGCGGCTGCGTCGTGGCCGTGGTGGCACGGACGGTCGCGGCCACCCGCGCCGCCGCCGGGTCGTCCTGGCCGACCAGGGCCAGCAGCACCTGCCGCGCGGCCGGCCGGCGCTGCGGATCCCCGTGCAGCGCCCGGCGCACCACCCCCGCCAGGGACTCGTCGAGGCCGGTCAGGTCCGGCTCACCGCCGCCGTGCTCGCCGACCGGCATGCGCCCGGTGCCCGCCCAGGACGCGAGCAGACCCCAGGCGTACACGTCGCTGGCCTGGCTGGGCGGCCACCCACGCACCTGCTCCGGCGCGAGCCAGCCCGGGGTGCCGAAGCGCCACCCGGTGGCCGCCGGGCGCCTCGGCGAGGTACACGGTGCCCATCCCGCCGACGCCGAGCACGCCGATCAGCCAGTACGGCCCAACCGTTGCCGGGTCACCGGCGCGCAGCGGCGCGGGCGAGTCCCCCATGGATGTCATGGTGCCTCACCCGCGCACAGCTGGTGGAGTCACCGCACGAAAGCGGCGCACGAACCTCAGGCGGCCCCGGCCTTGCGCGCGGCCAGCAGCGCGGCGCCCACGATGCCGGCGTTGTTCTGCAACGCCGCCGGCACCACCTTCGTCGGCACGTCGACCAGGTGCAGGAACCGCTCCGCCTTCTTGCTGACCCCGCCGCCGATGATGATCAGGTCCGGCCACAGCAGGGCGTGCAGGTGCCGCAGGTACGTCTGGACCCGCTCCGCCCACTCCGCCCAGCCCAGGCCGTGAGCCTCCCGGACGCGGTCGGAGGCGTAGTCCTCGGCATCGCCCCCGTGCAGGTGCAGGCCGCTCATCTGCAGGTGACCGAACTCGGTGTTGGGCACCAGCCGCCCGTCGATGAACAACGCGCTGCCGATGCCCGTGCCGAACGTGACCATCACGACCAGGCCACCGACGCCCTTGCCCGCGCCGTACTCCAGCTCGGCCACCCCGGCCGCGTCCGCGTCGTTGAGCACCGTCACCGGCCGGCCCAGCGCCTCGGTGAACAGCTGCTCAGCGGGCGCGTCGACCCACGACGCGTCCACGTTCGCCGCCGTCTTCGTCACGCCGTGCTGCACCACCGCCGGGAACGTGATGCCGATGCTGGCAGCCGGGTCGAACGCGCCCGCGACCGACTCGACGGTCCTGACCACGCTGGCCACGTCGGCCGGCTGCGGCGTCTCGATCCGGACCCGGTCGGCCGTGAACACGCCGGTGGCCAGGTCAACCGGCGCCCCCTTGATGCCCGAACCACCGATGTCGATTCCCAGGACGACCACAGCTGCTCCTCACACCGCGTCAGGCTCCAAGTTGCTAGCGGTAACCCAATCATGGCGTGCACCAGCGACGATCGCCGGGGGAAACGCGTTACCCCGGATACGCGCCCACCGCGTCGCGGATCTCCATCCCGGCCACCGAGTCGGCGGAACGGGCGCAATGCGCGCAGCAGAAGAACCGGCCCGACACCTCCGCACCGTGCCCGACGATGCGGGTGCCGCAGTGCTCGCACACCGGCGCCAGCTTCTGGATGGCGCACTCGAACGAGTCGAACATGTGCGTGCCGCCGCCGGCGGTACGCACCTCGAAGGCCATGTAGTACTCATTGCCGCAGGTCTCGCAGACCGCCATGTCAATCCCCCCGTGATTGCCTTACCAGCAGCCTCGCCGGGCGAGCGAGGGCGGCACAACCGGTTCAGCCGAAAATCCCCCGCCGGATCGCCAGCGGCGCCACCCGTCGTTCACCTCGGCTCCGGTCCTCTATCCGCGCAGCGTCCCCGGCCACTCCCCGCAAGGCGTCCTAGGACACTAGGTTGAAGGGGCCAGCTGGCGTACCACGGAGAGTGCCCTAAGCCACACGCAGTGGCCGGACGGTGAACGGCCGGCGGGGCGGCGAGGATAGTTTGGAGGCGAAGAGCACACCCGCCGTTGCTGCCAGGAGAACTCTCATGAGCGACTCGTCCGTCAACGTCACCGTGACCGGCGCGGCCGGCCAGATCGGTTACGCGCTGCTGTTCCGCATCGCTTCCGGGCAGTTGCTCGGCGCGAACACGCGGGTCAAGCTGCGGCTGCTGGAGATCCCGCAGGCCGTGCGCGCCGCCGAGGGCACGGCCCTGGAGCTGGAGGACGGCGCCTTCCCGCTGCTGGCCGGCGTCGACGTGTTCGACGACCCCAAGGGGGCCTTCTCGGGTGCGAACGTGGCCCTGCTCGTCGGCGCGCGGCCCCGCACCAAGGGCATGGAGCGCGGCGACCTGCTGGAGGCCAACGGCGGCATCTTCAAGCCGCAGGGCGAGGCCATCAACGCCGGTGCCGCCGACGACATCAGGGTCCTGGTCGTGGGCAACCCGGCCAACACCAACGCGCTCATCGCCCAGCGGCACGCGCCGGACGTCCCCGCCGAGCGGTTCACCGCCATGACCCGCCTCGACCACAACCGCGCCGTCGCCCAGCTGGCCCGCAAGCTCTCCGTGCCGGTCTCCGAGATCCGCCGGCTCACGATCTGGGGCAACCACTCGGCCACGCAGTACCCGGACCTCTTCCACGCCGAGGTGGCCGGCAAGAACGCCGCCGAGGCCGTGAACGACCAGCAGTGGCTGGCCGACGAGTTCATCCCGCGGGTCGCCAAGCGCGGCGCGGAGATCATCGAGGTCCGCGGCGCCTCGTCCGCCGCGTCGGCCGCCTCCGCCGCGATCGACCACGTGTACGACTGGGTCAACGGCACCCCGGAGGGCGACTGGACCTCTGCCGCGATCGTCTCCGACGGTTCCTACGGCGTGCCCGCCGGCCTCATCTCCTCCTTCCCGGTCACCTCGCGGGACGGCCGCTGGGAGATCGTCCAGGGCCTCGACATCGACGAGTTCTCCCGGGCCCGCATCGACGCCTCGGTCGCGGAGCTCGCGGAGGAGCGCGCGGCGGTCGAGCGGCTCGGCCTGATCTGACGTCGCCGATCCACACGGGAGGGCGGTCCGCAGGGGCCGCCCTCCCGTCGTCCGCGGCGTAGGCTCGTCGGGTGCCACAGACTCCCCTGGTCGAGCCCGGCATCGCGGAGGTTCGCCGCGCGCGGCGGATTCTGCGCCTGCTGACCGCGCGATACCCCGGCCACCGCCTCGAGCTCGACTTCTCCTCGCCGCTGCAGCTGCTCGTCGCGGCGACGCTCGCGGCACAGACGCTGGACGAGCGGGTCAACGCGGTCACCCCGGTCCTGTTCGAGCGGTATCCGACGGCGGCCGACCTCGCCGCCGCCGACGCGGCCGAGATGGAGCAGATCCTGGTGCCGGTCGGGTATTACCGGCAGAAGACCCGCAACGTCATCAAGCTCGCGGCGACCCTCGTCGAACGGCACGAGGGTGAGGTGCCCAGCACCATCGAGGAGCTCGTCGCGCTGCCGTGGGTGGGGCGCAAGACCGCGAACATGGTGCTCGGCAACGCATTCGCCACGCCGGCAGTCTCCGTCGACACCCACGTGTCCCGGGTCGCGCACCGGCTGGGATGGGGCCCGGAGAAGGACGTCGACGCGACCGAGGCGGCGATCCAGGCACTGTTCGACAAGAAGGACTGGGTCACCGTCAACCTGCTGCTCATCCTGCATGGGCGGCGCACCTGCCACAGCCGCCGGCCCGCGTGCGGCGCCTGCCCGCTCGCGGCCGAGTGCCCGTCCGCCGACATCGGCGAGACCGACCCGGAGAAGGCTCGGGCGCTGCTCAAATAGCTCCCGTGCCGCGCGGGCGCGCGGCGGACAGCCGGCTCAGCTCGGCCGCGATCCCGGCGGCCGGGACCGGGCCCCGCTCCTGGAACAGGGTGACGTCCTCGCCGTCCCACACGCCCGCGACCCGGCCACGATAGGCGACCACGGGCGAGATCCAGCCGGCGGCGCGGCTCACGGCCGCCCGGCGGTCCTTCGGCACGATCCGCTCGTCGGCGGTACCGGGGCCGAGCACGAACTGGTCGAAGGCGGGCAGCAGGCGTACGTCGGAGAACGGCTCCGCCGCGGCGAGCGACTCCAGGTCGCCGGCGCGCGCGAACAGCCGCTCCCCCTCGACGTCGACCTCGGCCAGCACACCGTCGGCCAGCAGCCGCGTGAACCAGCCGCGCAGCGCCGCCTTCTTCGACGCCCCGCGGCACAGCCACTGGTCGAACGTCGCCGCCGAGGCCGGCCCGTAGGCGGCGAGGTACGCCGGGATGACGACCCCCGCCGCGTCCGCCGGCTCCGGCAGGCCGGTCCACCCCGGCAGGAAGGTGTCGGGCCGCGTGAACGTGATCCGGTTGTCGCCGTCGGCGCTCGGCCCGTACACGAGCACGCCTTGCCAGGCGAGGGGCTTGAGCACGACGCCCCACCCGGAGCCGAGGTGCTCGGCCAGCGACATGTCCCCCACGTGCTCGACGATCGCCGCGGTGAGCTGCTCGCGGGTCAGCACCGCCCCGTCGAGGGCCTCATGTGCCGCCTCGGCGATCTTCTCCAGCTGGCCTGCCGTCACGTACGTCTTCTGCCAGGACCCCTTCTCCCACGTGCGCGCCGCGGCGAGCAGCGCCAGGTGGGCGGGGGCCTGCTCGACGTCGAGCAGGTGCAGCGTGCCGCGCGCCGCCCAGGTCTTCACCAGGCGCTTGTCCCGCACGGCAGCGCGCACGGACGCGGGGTCGGCGATCGCCTGCCGCGCCGCGACGGCCTGCTCGGCGCAGGAGGCGACCTGGGCCTGCACCCCGGCGAGCGCGCGCACCACGACGCCGGGGTCGGCGGCCTCGGCGGGCCGGTGCAGCAGCTGCCGGCGGCAGCGCCAGGCGAGCACGTCATCCCAGCTCATCGACAGTGTCACCCCGTCACCGTACCGGCCGACGCGTACGGGGCCCGCACCTTCGGGTGCGGGCCCCGTACGCGTTTGCCGAGTGACGCCGGAGGGTCAGATGCTGGCCGGGACGAAGTCGGGGACGGCCGGGCCGTCGGCGTCAGTGGCCTCGGTGGCCGGGCGCAGGGCCAGGGCCAGGACGTCGGCCACGTCGGACAGGGCGTGCACGGTCAGCTGGCCGCGCACCTCCTCGGGCAGGTCGTCCAGGTCTGGCTCGTTGCGCTTCGGGATGATGACCTCGGTCAGGCCGGCGCGGTGCGCGGCGAGCAGCTTCTGCTTCACGCCGCCGATCGGCAGGACCCGGCCGGCCAGGGTGACCTCGCCGGTCATGCCGAACTCCGGGCGGACCGGGCGGCCGGTGGCCAGCGACGCGAGCGCCGTGACCATCGTGATGCCGGCGCTCGGGCCGTCCTTCGGCACCGCGCCCGCGGGCACGTGCAGGTGGATCCGCCGCCCCGCCAGCCGGTTGGGGTCGATGCCGAGCCGCCGGCCGTTGGAGCGCAGGTACGACAGCGCGATGTGCGCCGACTCCTTCATGACGTCGCCGAGCTGGCCGGTGAGGGTCAGGCCGGGCTCGCCCTCCATCGAGGTGGCCTCGATGAAGAGCACGTCGCCGCCGGCGCCGGTCACCGCCAGGCCGGTCGCCACGCCGGGCACGGCGGTGCGCTCGGCCGACTCGGGCGTGAACCGGGCCCGGCCGAGGTATTTCGCGATCTCGTCGACGCCCACGTGCACCGGCGCCGGGTCGCCCGCCAGCGCGACCGCGACCTTGCGCAGGATCTTCGCCAGGGCACGCTCCAGCTGCCGCACGCCCGCCTCGCGGGTGTGCTCGCCGGCGATGCGGGCGAGCGCCTCGTCGGCGATCGTGAAGTCGGCCGGCTCCAGGCCGGCGCGCTCCAGCTGCCGCGGCAGCAGGTGGTCGCGGGCGATGGCGACCTTCTCCTGTTCGGTGTACCCGTCCAGGGTGACCAGCTCCATGCGGTCCAGCAGCGGGCCGGGGATGGTCTCCACCACGTTGGCGGTGGCCAGGAACAGCACGTCGGACAGGTCGAGGTCGACCTCGAGGTAGTGGTCGCGGAACGTGTGGTTCTGCGCGGGGTCGAGCACCTCGAGCAGGGCCGCGGCCGGGTCGCCGGCGTAGCCGACGGCGAGCTTGTCGACCTCGTCGAGCAGCACGACCGGGTTCATCGAGCCGGCCTCGCGCAGGGCACGCACGATGCGGCCCGGCAGCGCGCCGACGTAGGTGCGCCGGTGGCCGCGGATCTCGGCCTCGTCGCGGACGCCGCCCAGGGAGACGCGGACGAACTTGCGGCCCAGCGCCCGGGCGACCGACTCGCCGAGGCTGGTCTTGCCGACCCCGGGCGGGCCGGCCAGGGCCAGCACGGCACCGGAGCCGCGGCCGCCGACGACCTGCAGGTTCTTCTCCGCGCGGCGGTTACGCACGGCGAGATACTCCAGGATGCGGTCCTTGACGTCCGCCAGCCCCGCGTGATCGGCGTCGAGGACGGCGCGGGCGGCGGCGAGATCGGTGTTGTCCTCGGTGCGCACGCTCCACGGCATCTCCAGCACGGTGTCGAGCCAGGTGCGGATCCAACCGGCCTCCGGCGACTGGTCGCTGGCCCGCTCGAGCCGGCCGACCTCGCGCAGCGCCGCCTCCTTGACCTTCTCGGGCAGCTCGGCGGCCTCGACCCGGCTCCGATAGTCGGCGGAGCCGTCGGGCTCGTCCTCGCCGAGCTCCTTGCGGATCGCGGCCAGCTGCTGGCGCAGGAGGAACTCGCGCTGGGTCTTCTCCAGGCCCTCGCGCACGTCATTGTTGATCTTCTCGTTGACCTGCTGCTCGGCGGCGTGGGTATGGGCCCACTCGACGAGCAGCTCAAGGCGGGTGGTGACGTCCGGTGCCTCGAGGAGCTTGATCTTCTGGACCAGGGTCAGCCACGGCGCATAGCCCGCGGAGTCCGCCAGCTCGGACAGGTCGGTGATCTTCTCGACGGTGTCGATGACCTGCCACGCGCCGCGCTCCTGCAGCACGCCGATGACCAGGGCCTTGTACTCGCGCGCCAGCTCCCGGGCCCTGCCGGCCGGTGCGGGCTCGCTCAGCGGCGTGGCCTCGACCCACAGGGCCGCGCCAGGACCGGGAACGCCGGCGCCGATGCGGGCGCGGTCCAGGCCTCGGATGACGGCCGCCGGCTGGCCGCTGGGCAGCCGGCCGACCTTCTCGAGCACGGCGACGACGCCGAAGGAACCGTATTCGCCGTCGACCCGCGGGACCGCGAGGACCTGCTTGTCGCCGGCGGCGCGTGCCGCGTCGACCGCCGCCTGCGTGGAGGCGTCGAGCGTCACGGGGATGACCATGCCAGGGAGCAGGACGTCGTCGTTGAGTGGGAGAACCGGGAGCGTTGCCATCAGGACACACCTGCCATCAGTAGGTTGAGCGTGTCAGGCTTAAGTTACAAACCGTTCCCTATGTTCCCGACGGTGCCCTGCTTGTGATCCAGGCCACCTCAATGAAACGGTTTCGCTGGCGGTCCTCTTCCCGGTCGGGGGCACCAGGCGACCACGTCGCCCAGCTCACCGGCGGCTACACGGCCACGCAGAGCGTCGTGGCCGCGGTCGACTCCGGCACCGCGGTCCCGCTCACCGCCCTGGCCGGCGGCTGACGCGTCGCGCTGGCCGGCTGGGGCGCTGCCCGTCCTGGCCGCCGCCACGGTCTGGGCGCCCCAGCTGCGCACCGGGCCCGGCCCGCACGATCCCGCCGCCTGCCGACCGCCCGGGGCGTCAGTTGACCTTGACCACGACCGTGGTGGCGTTGTCGCGGCCGCCCGCCTCCAGTGACGCCGAGACCAGCGCCGAGGCGATCACGTCCGGGGGCGCGCCGGAGCCGAGCGTGCGCTCCATGAACCGATACTGCACCTGCTCGGCGATGCCGTCGGTGCACAGGCAGTAGACGTCGCCGGGGAACATGGTCACGCTCAGCACGTCGGGCTCGGGCAGGCCGGGGTGCCCGATGAAGCGGTGCAGCTGGTAGCGGGCGGCGGCGGCCTGCGGGGAATCCGCCGCATACCACCCGTGGACGGCGCCGAGCCAGGCCGCGGTGTGGTCGACGGTGAGCAGTTCCAGCAGGCCGCCGCGCAGCCGATACACCCGGGAGTCGCCGATCTGGATCACCCACGCGCCGGTCGCATCGGCGACCAGGGCGGTCAGCGTGCAGCCGGTGAGCTCCCGCAGCTCCCGTCCGGCCGCGCGGACCAGGCGCTGGGCTTCGCCGATCGCCGCGAACAGGGGTGCGGGCTCGAACGGGCCGCGGTGGCGCTGCACGGCGGCCGTGAAGACCTCGACGGCGACCCGCCCGGCGGTGCGGCTGCCCTCGCCGGCGCCCATGCCGTCGGCGACGACGGCGCACAGGCCGGGCCGGCGCTCCAGCTCGGCCGTATACACCACGTCGAAATTGGCCGGATAACGCCGGCCAACCTCGGTGGCGGCCGCGACGCTGAGCTGCCGCCCGGCGCCGTGGACTTCGATCGTCATCGTCATCGCCCGACAGCGTAACGGTTGCCGCGACACCCTCGCGGCCCCGTGTTCACGCTCCGTTCAGGGTCGATCAGTGACGTTCGTCGCTATCCCGCGCCGAGCGCAGCCCACTCGGCCCGAGCGCCGGCTAACGCGGATCCTCGCGGCCGCGCGGCGACAGGCCCGCGGCGCGGTACACGGCGTCGATGAGCTCCATCGTGCGCACCGAGTCCTCGGGCGGGGTCAGGTTGGGGCCGCCCTCGAGGACCGCGGCGGCGAAGGCGCGCAGCTGGTGGGTGTACGTGGCCTCGCCGGGGACGCGCTCGTGCGTGGTGCGGCCGGCCCGCGTGAGTGTCAGGCGGTGGTACGCGCTCGGCATCAGATAATTGAAGATCTTCAGCGATCCCTCGCTGCCGGTGTAGCTCGCGGAGAGGCTCAGCACCCGGCGGGACCACAGGCTGGCGACGGTGCGGCCGGTGGCGCCGCCCGGGAAGCGGTACTCGGCGGTCATCGCCCGGTCGACCCGGGGCGAGCGCAGCAGCGCGCCGGCCTTGACGACCTCGGGCTCGGCGCCGCCGAGCGTGCGCAGGGCGTGCGCGGCGTAACAGCCGGCGTCCATCATCGCGCCACCGGCCAGCGCGAAGTCGTATCGGATGTCGCCGAACCTCGGCAGCGGGAAGCACAGCGCGGTCTCGACCCGCCGCGGCTCGCCAAGCGTCGGCAGGAGCTCCAGCGCGCGGGCCAGCAACGGGTGGTACCGATAGTGGAAGGCCTCCATCACGACCAGGCCGGTGCGCCGCGCGGCCTCGGCCACCTCGCGCGCCTCGGCCGCGTTGGCAGTGAGTGGCTTCTCGCACAGCACGTGCTTGCCGGCCTCCAGCGCGGCGATGGTCCACCGCGCGTGCAGGCCGTTCGGCAGCGGCACGTACACCGCGTCGAGGTCCGGGTCGGCGATCAGCTCCGCATAACCCGCGTGCACGACGCCGATGCCGTGCTTCGCCGCGAATGCCCCGGCCCGGGCGCGGTCGCGGGCGGCGACCGCGGCGACGCGCACCGACGGCACGGCGCGCGCGGGCCTGATGAGCGCGGCGGGGGCGATCCTGGCGGCGCCGAGCACACCGATGCGCAGCATGCCGCGACTGTACCGCGGGTGGCTACCCCGGTCGATGCGTCACAGGCACGCGACCCGTCGTTCCGGGGCTACGCCGCGCGGGCCGTCAGCGCCGCGAGCACGTCGCGGGTCACAACGTCGGCGGGGGGCGTCGCGTCGACGGTCAGCAGGATGCCGCGCTGGGCGTAGCACGGCCCCTCGACCACGTGGCGGCGCAGGAGGTCACCGACGGCCAGGTGCTGGATCCGCGAATGCGCGGCGATCGCGGCACCCGCACGGCCACCACGCTAGCGCACGCCCACCGGCCGGGGCGTGGTTCGGCAGCGGTGATCATGAACGCGCCCGGATGATCGCCGCGTCCGACTAAGGTCGACGGGTGAACCCTGAGACGTGGTTGCTGCTGGGGCTCGGGGCCGTCGCGATCGTCGTGGCGGCGCGGTGGATCGGCGGGCGGGCCGGGCTGCCGCCCGCCGCGCTGCTGACGGTGATCGGCATCCTCTACGCGGTGCTGCCCGGCCCCAACGTCGCGCTCGACCCGCACTTCGTGCTGACGTTCCTGCTGCCGCCGCTGCTGTACAGCGCGGCGCTGGACTCCTCGCTGCTGGCGATCCGGGCCAACCTGCGCATCGTCATCGGGCTGTCCGTGCTGCTCGTCTTCGCCACCGCACTGCTGGTCGGGCTCGGGTTCGCGCTGTTCGTGGCGGGGGCGACCTTCGCCGCCGGGGTGGCCGTCGGCGCCGCGATCGCGCCGCCGGACCCGGTCGCGGCGCTCGCGGTCGGGCGGAAGGTGGGGCTGCCGCCCCGGCTGATCACGATCATCCAGGGCGAGGGGCTGCTCAACGACGCCACCGCGCTGACCCTGCTCAACGTGGCGGTCGCCGCGGCCGTCGGCGGGAGCTTCTCCGAGGCGAAGGCGGGCTGGCTGTTCCTGCTCGCCGCGGCCGGCGGCACCGCGGTCGGGGTCGCCGTCGCCGTCGCCGTGCGGCTGCTGCGCCCCCTTGCCCGCGACCCGCTGCCGGCCAACGCGATCTCCCTGGCGACGCCGTTCATCGCGTTCCTGGCCGGCGAGCGGCTGCACGTCTCCGGGGTGCTGGCGGTGGTGGTCGCGGGCCTCATCGTGGGGCACGACACGCCGCGCTCCGGCACCGGCGCGAGCCGGCTGCAGACGACCGCGGTGTGGCGGCTGGTGGACTTCCTGCTGGAGGGGTTCGTCTTCCTGCTCATCGGCCAGCAGCTGCCGGCGGTGATCCGCGGGCTCAAGCAGTACGACACCTCGACCATCGTGATCGCGGTCGCCGTCTCGATCGGGGTCACGCTGCTGCTGCGCCCCGTGTGGCTGGCCCTGACGCAGGCGGCGCACCTGCTGCTGCGGCGCGAGGACGAGGGCCTCAGCGCCCGTGAGATCGCGGTGCTGAGCTGGGCCGGGACCCGCGGCGTGATCAGCCTCGCCGCGGTGTTCACGCTGCCGCTGACGACGGCGTCGGGCGCGCCGTTCCCGGACCGGGACCTGCTGCTGTTCTGCACGTTCACGGTGGTGCTCGTCACCCTGGTCGGGCAGGGGGTCACCTTCGCGCCGCTGGTGCGGGCGCTCGGGCTGCGCGCCAACGAGGTCGACGAGGCCCGACAGCGCAACGAGGCGCGGATCGCGTCGGTGCACGCCGCGCTGGACCGCCTCGAGCAGCTGGAGCAGGACGAGCCCGCCAACACGGCCGCCGTCGAGTCGCTGCGCACGCGGATGCAGGAGCAGCTGCGCCGCTACGAGCACCGTCTCGACGTGTTGCAGAGCGCCGATTCCGACGAGGTGCCGGTGTCGGAGCATTACGAGGCGGGGCTGCGCATCCGGCGGCTGACGATCGAGGCGCAGCGTGAGGAGCTGCTGCGCTGGCGCGACGCTGGCGCGCTGCCCGACGAGGGGCTGCGCCGGCTCGAGCGGGAGCTCGATCACGAGGAGCGGGTCCTGCCGGAGCGACCCGAGTAAACCTACGGACTGACTGGGATTGACGAGCGGCGGCTGCCTTTACTATATTACCTACTCACTAAGTAGGCAACATAGACTTTCACTCCAAGGATGGCTCCGTGAAGCTGCGTAACCGCGTGCTCGCCGTGAGTGCGGCATTGGTCCTGACCGGGACCGCGCTGGGCGCCTGCGCCGGCACCGCGAAGAGTTCCGACTCCAAAGACAGCGGCGGCGACGTCACTCTCGCGCTCGTGGCCTACTCGACCCCGCAGACCGCCTACGAGCAGCTCATCGCCGCGTTCCAGAAGACCGACGCCGGCAAGAAGATCAAGTTCACGCAGTCGTACGGCGCCTCCGGCGACCAGAGCCGCGCGGTCGCCAACGGTCTCAAGGCCGACCTCGTCGCGTTCTCGCTGGAGCCCGACATCACCCGCCTGGTGACCGCCAAGCTGGTCGACGCGAGCTGGAACGCCGACGAGTACAAGGGCATGATCACCCACTCGGTCGCGGTCATCGGCACCCGCAAGGGCAACCCGAAGAACCTCAAGACCTGGGACGACCTGACCAAGCCGGGCGTGCAGGTGCTGACGCCCAACCCGTTCACGTCGGGCGGCGCGAAGTGGAACATCCTGGCCGCCTACGGCCCGAAGTCGAAGAAGGGCACCGACAAGGAGGCCGGCGCGGCCTACCTCGACGCGCTGTTCCACAACGTGCCGGTGCAGGACAACAGCGGCCGGGCGTCGCTGCAGACCTTCACCAGCGGCAAGGGTGACGCGTTCATCTCCTACGAGAACGAGGCCCTCTTCGCGCAGCGCAACGGCCAGTCCGTCGACTACACCGTGCCGGACGACACGATCCTCATCGAGAACCCGATCGCGGTGACCAGCAACAGCGCCCACCCGGCCGAGGCCAAGGCGTTCCTGGCCTTCCTGCACACGCCTGCGGCGCAGAAGATCTACGCCGAGAACGGCTACCGCCCGGTGATCAAGGACGCCGGCGGCCCCTCGTTCCCCAACCCGTCCGGTCTGTTCACCGTCGCAGACCTCGGCGGCTGGTCGAAGGTGAACAAGGAGCTGTTCGACCCGGGCCAGAGCGTGATGGCCTCGATCGAGCAGAAGCTCGGCGTGTCCACCTCCGCCGCCCCCAGCCCCGCCGCGTCGAAGAAATGACGACGGACACCGCCGTCAAGCCCGCCGGGTCCGGCATCGCGCCGGGCCCGGCGGGGCGCGGTCCGCGCCGGCGCCCGCAGGTCGGCACCGCGCTCGGGCTGGGCACCGCTGTGCTCTACCTGAGCCTCATCGTGCTCATCCCGCTCGCCGCGGTGGTGTGGCGCTCCACCGAGGGCGGCTGGGACACCTTCTGGCGGGCGGTGCGCACCCCGGACGCGTGGGCGGCGCTCGAGCTCACCGTCGGCGCGTCGCTCCTGGTCGCGCTGATCAACGTGGTCATGGGCACCGTCATCGCCTGGGTTCTGGTGCGCGACAACTTCCCCGGCAAGAGCGTCGTCGACACGCTCATCGACCTGCCGTTCGCGCTGCCGACGATCGTGGCCGGCCTGGTGCTGCTCGCGCTCTACGGCACCAGCAGCCCCCTGCACATCAACCTCGCCTACACCCGGATCAGCGTCGGCATCGCGCTGCTGTTCGTCACCCTGCCGTTCGTCGTGCGCACGGTGCAGCCCGTGCTGCGTGAGCTGGACCGGGACATGGAGCGGGCCGCCTACTCCCTGGGCGCCTCCCCCTTCACCACGTTCCGGCGCATCATCCTGCCCAACCTGGCCCCCGCCATGATCTCCGGCGCCGGCCTGGCGTTCACCCGGGCGATCGCGGAATACGGCTCGACGAACCTGCTCACCGGCAGCATCCCGTTCCAGACCCAGGTGTCCGCGGTGAACATCTTCGGCCGCATCGAGAGCGACGACACCACCGCCGCGGCGGCCATCTCCACCGTGCTGCTCGTCGTCGCCTTCATCGTGCTCATCCTCCTCGACCTCTTCCAGCGCTGGAGTGCCCGCCGTGGCTAAGTACCCGCTGCGCGTCCTCGCCCTGGTGTACCTGCTGTTCCTGCTGGTGCTCCCGGTCGGCCTGGTCGTCTGGCGCACCTTCGAAAAGGGCCTGCAACCGATCGCCGACGTGCTGACGTCGGAGAACTTCACCCACGCGTTCGCCGTCACGCTGTCGGTGGCGCTGTGGGCGGTGCTGGCCAACACCGTGTTCGGCGTCGGCGCCGCGCTGCTGCTCGTGCGGCACCGCTTCCCCGGCAGGCGCCTCCTCGGCGCGCTGATCGACCTGCCGCTGGCCGTGTCGCCGGTCGTCGTCGGCCTCGCGCTGATCCTGGTGTACGGCAAGTTCGCCCCCGTCGGCGGCTGGCTGGAGCGCCACGGCTTCCAGATCATCTTCTCGCTGCCCGGCATGGTGCTCGCCACCATCTTCGTGTCGCTGCCGCTGGTCGTGCGGGCGATCGTCCCCGTGCTGGAGGAGATGGGCGACGAGCAGGAGCAGGCGGCGCACACCCTCGGCGCGAACCGCTGGCAGACGTTCCTGCGCATCACGGTGCCCGGCATCCGTGCCGCGCTCGGCTACGGCGTGGTGCTGTGCCTGGCCCGGTCCCTGGGCGAGTACGGCGCCGTCGCCGTGGTCTCCGGCCGGCTCGTCGGGCAGACCCAGACCGCGACGCTGTTCGTCGAGGAGCGGTACCAGAACTACGACCAGACCGCGGCGTTCACCACCGCCAGCGCCCTGGCCCTCATCGCGATCGTCATCCTGCTCATCACCAAACTCCTGCGGCCGAAAGAGAACGACTGATGGCCATCGAAGTCCGCGACGTGAACAAGTCGTTCGGCAAGACGCCGGTGCTGCGCGACGTCTCCGTCGACATCGCCTCCGGCTCGCTCACCGCGCTGCTCGGCCCCAGCGGCGGCGGCAAGTCCACGCTGCTGCGGGTCATCGCCGGCCTCGAGCAGCCCGACACCGGCAGCGTGCGCATCAACGAGATCGACGCCACCCGCCTGACCCCTCAGCGGCGCAACGTGGGCTTCGTGTTCCAGCACTACGCGGCGTTCAAGCACATGACGGTGTTCCGCAACGTCGCCTTCGGCCTCGAGGTCCGCCGCCGCCCGAAGGCCGACATCCGCAAGCGTGTCATGGAACTGCTGGAGCTCGTCCACCTCGACCAGTTCGCCGACCGCTACCCCGCGCAGCTGTCCGGCGGGCAGCGCCAGCGCATGGCCCTGGCCCGCGCCCTGGCCCCCGAGCCGCAGGTGCTCCTGCTCGACGAGCCCTTCGGCGCGCTGGACGCCCAGGTCCGCAAGGAGCTGCGCACGTGGCTGCGCCGCCTGCACGACGAGGTGCACGTGACCACCGTCTTCGTCACCCACGACCAGGAGGAGGCGATGGACGTCTCCGACGAGATCGTCGTGCTCGCCGACGGCGTCGTGCAGCAGGTCGGCAGCCCGCACGAGATCTACGAGAACCCGGCGAACCCGTTCGTGATGAGCTTCCTCGGCCCCGTCACCCACCTCGACGGCCAGCTGGTCCGCCCGCACGACGTCGCGCTGTCGCGCGAACCCGCCGCCGGCGCCACCGCCGCGGTCGTGACCCGGGTCGTGCCGCTGGGCTTCGAGGTGCGTATCGAGGCGAAGGCCGGCGAAGTGGACGTGTGGGCGCAGTTGACCCGCGCCGGCGCCAAGGCCATCGACGTCAAGCCCGGCGATACCGTCTACTTCAGCCCGGAGACCGACGCCAGGACCCTCGCGGCCGCCTGAGCCGCGCAAGCCATGTTGCCCAAGCGCATCGAGTACTCGGTGCGGGCCCTGGTCGTGTTGGCCGGCGCCGCACCGCAGACAATCAAAGCCCAGGATGTCGCCGACGCCCAGGACATCCCTCCCGGCTACCTGTACGACCTGCTCGCCGACCTGCGCCGGGCCGAACTGGTGCAGGTCCACCGCGGCACGGGCGGCGGCTATCTGCTCGCCCACCCGGCCACGGAGCTGACCCTCGGCGAGATCGTGCGCCGCCTGGACGGCCCCGGCGCCGAGCCGCCCCCGGGTGGCCGCGCCGACGACCGCTCCATCGAGCGCCTGCGCCAGCTGTGGGAACGGGCGAACCGCGTCCGCCTCGACTACCTGGACGCGGTGACCCTCGCCGACATCATGAACCATGGCAGCTGACCGCCGGCGCTGAGACGCAGCGCCGGCGGCAACGCCCGAAATCGATGGACAAGCCGCCCGCCGGTGGGCAGGGTCGAGCCATGCGACAAGAGGACATCTGGGACGCGGAGGTCGCCGCGGAGTACGACACGCCGGGCACCGGGATGTTCGCCCCCGAGGTGGTCGACCCGGCCGTGGACCGTCTCGCCGCGCTCGCGGCGGGGGGCCGGGCGCTCGAGTTCGCGATCGGCACGGGCCGGATCGCGGTGCCCCTCGCCGCGCGCGGGGTGCCGGTGAGCGGGATCGAGCTGTCCCGGCCGATGCTGGAGCGGCTGCGCGCGAAGGCGGACGAGGCGGCGATCCCGGTCGTGGTCGGGGACATGGCCAGCGCGACCGCCCCGGGCGAGTACACCCTGGTCTATCTCGTCTTCAACACGATCTCCAACCTGCTGACGCAGGCCGAGCAGGTCGCGTGCTTCCGCAACGCGGCCCGGCACCTGACGCCGGGCGGCCGGTTCGTGATCGAGCTGGAGGTGCCCGACCTGCGCCGGCTCCCGCCGGGCCAGCCGGCCGTGGTGTTCGCCGCGGAGCCCGGGTATCTCGGCCTGGACACGTTCGACGTGGTCAACCAGCACCTCGTCTCGCACCACTTCCGCTTCGACGAGAGCCGCCGGGCCCGACTCATCCGCAGCCCGCACCGCTACATCTGGCCGGCCGAGATGGATCTCATGGCGCAGCTGGCCGGCCTTGAGCTGGAGTCGCGGCACGCCGACTGGGCCGGCACGCCGTTCACCGGCGAGTCGCGCTCACACGTCTGCGTCTACCGCCGGCCGGCGTGACCCGCACGCGCCGCCGGCGGCTCAGTACACGTCGCGGAGGTAGCGCTTCTCGGCAGACAGTTGCTTGACGTACGCGGCGGCGGCGCTCTCATCCAGGTGGCCGTGGGCGGCGATGATCTCCCGCAGGGCCAGGTCCACGTCCTTGGCCATGCGGGTCGCGTCGCCGCAGACGTAGAAGTACGCGCCGTCCTGCAGCCACGACCACAGCTGGGCGCCGTGCTCGCGCATGCGGTCCTGGACGTACACCTTGGCCCGCTGGTCGCGGGAGAACGCCAGGTCGAGGCGGGTCAGGGTGCCGTTGCGGCGCAGCTCGGCGAGCTCCTCGGCGTGGTAGAAGTCGGTGGCGCGGCGCTGCTCGCCGAAGAACAGCCAGCTTCGGCCGCGGGCGCCGCGGGCGTGGCGCTCCTGCAGGAACGCGACGAACGGGGCGACGCCGGTGCCGGGGCCGACCATGATCATGGGGACGGAGTCGTCGGCCGGCGGGCGGAAGTTCGGGGAGCGCTGCAGGAACACGGGCACCGGCGCGTCCGGGGCGGCGTCGGCGAGGAACGTCGAGCAGACGCCCTTGCGCGTGCGGCCGTGGCCGTTGTCGAAGCGGACGACGGACACGGTGAGCGAGACCTGGGTGGGTGCCAGCAGTGGCGAGGACGAGATGGAGTACTGCCTGGGCTGCAGCCGCTTGAACAGCGGGACCCACTCGTCGGCCCCGGCCTTCACCGCGTGCTCGGCGATGACGTCGACGGCCTGCCGGCCCCAGGTGTACTTCGCCAGCTCCCCCTGGTTGTCCGGGCGCAGCAGCGCGCGCAGCGGCGAGTCGTGGCCGCGGTCGGCGACGAAGCGCATCAGCTCGGGTGTGATCCGGGTGATGTCGAGCCGGTCCAGCAGCGCCTCGCGCAGCTCGACCTCGCCGCCGACGTCCACGGCCGACAGGGGGTCGAGGCCGGTCGCCTCGAGCCACTCGTCCACCAGGGACGGGCAGTTGCGCGGCCACACGCCGAGGGCGTCGCCGGCCGCGTAGCCGAAGTCCTCGCCGACGTCGAAGGTGAACTGCCGTACCTCCTTCGCCGATCCGGGCCGGCTCAGCAGGCGGTTGCCGCGCAGCGTGGCGGTGATCGTCTCGCCGCGTCCGGAGCGCGGCGCGGCCGGCGGTGCGGCGGGCGCGCGCAGCGCCGCGAGCACCGCGTCCAGCCAGCCGCCGGCGGCCTCGGCGAAGTCGGGCTCGCAGTCGACGCGCGGGGCGAGGCGCACGCCGCCGAGCTCGGTGAGCCGGGCGTCGAGGCGCCGGCCGTGGCCGCAGAAGTCGGCGTAGCTGGAGTCGCCGAAGGCGAGCACGGCGTAGCGGCGCCCGTCGAGGCGCGGCGCGTCGCGCTGCAGTGACTCCCAGAAGGCGATGCCGTTGTCGGGGGCGTCGCCGTCGCCGAAGGTGCTGGTGATGACGAGCAGGTCGTTGCCGCCGCGCAGCAGCTCACCGGCGGCGGCCGTCATGGCCCGCAGGTTGGCCTGCCAGCCCTCGTCCGCCAGGCGGCGGCCGGCGTGGGCGGCGAACTCCTCGGCGTTGCCGGTCTGCGACGCCCACAGGATCTCGATGGTACGCACGGATCCACCCGCCGGTGCCGGTGCCGGCGCGCCCGGCCGGTGGTAGGTGCCCGCGAGGAAGCCGTCGACCCAGGCGGCGCGCCCGGCGTCGAACGGCGCACCCGGGGGCAGCCGCGGCACCACGCCCGGCGCCGGCGGGTTCGCGGCGAGCGCGTTGACGAACCCGGCCAGGTACAGCCGTTCGGCCTCGGTCAGGGCGGGCGGGGCGAGGTCGAGCCCGAGGGCGTCCATGCCGGTCGGTGCGCCGACCGCGGCGGGTGCGGCGGCCGGCGCGGGTGCGACCCGGGTGAGGGCGACGGCGCACACCTTCAGCTCGGGCTGGAACGAGATCGGGTCGACGGCGTCGGAGGTGACGGCATTGATGCTGAGGTGCTCGCCGAACAGGTCGTTCCAGTGGAACGGGGCGAAGCAGTTGCCGGGCAGCACCCGGTCGGTGACGGTGGCCGGGAGCACGGCCCGGCCGCGGCGGGAGGCGACCTCGACGCGGTCGCCGTCGGCGATGCCGAGCCGTCCCGCGTCGTGCGGGTTGAGCTCGACGAACGGGCCGGGGTTGAGCCGGTTGAGCTTCGCCACCTTCCCGGTCTTGGTCAGCGTGTGCCACTGGTGCTGCAGGCGGCCGGTGTTGAGCAGGAACGGGTAGTCGTCGTCGGGCAGCTCGGCCGGGTCCAGGTGCGGACGGGGGAAGAACACGGCCCGGCCGGTGGGGGTGGCGAAGTTGAGCCGGGGCCGGATGCCGCCGGGCGTCTCGCGGACGGGCTGGCTGGTGCCGTCGTTGTGGTACCGGATCGGGTTGCGGGCCGGCGACCCGGGTGGGGCGGGCCACTGCACCGGGCCTTGGCGGAGCCGCTCGTAGCTGACCCCGCGCAGGTCGTAGCCGGTCTGCGGGTTGTGGAAGCCGCGGATCTCGGCGAAGACGTCCTCGGCGCGGTCGTAGCGGAACGCGTCGCCATAGCCCATGGCGACGGCGACCCGCGCGATGATCTCCCAGTCGGCGAGGGCCTCGCCGGGCGGGTCGGCGACCTGGCGCAGCAGCGTCAGGTTCCGCTCCGAATTGATCATGACGCCGTCGATCTCGGACCACATGGCGGCGGGCAGGATCACGTCGGCGTAGGCGTTGGTCTCGGTCTCGGCGTACGCGTCCTGGGTGATGACCAGCTCGGCGCGCTCGAGCCCCGCGATGACGGTGCGCCGGTTGCCGACCGAGGCGACCGGGTTGGTGCAGATGATCCAGCAGGCCTTCACCTCACCGGCGGCCATGCGCTCGAACAGCTCGACGGTGCCCTTGCCGACGTCGGTGCGCAGCGTCCCGCCGGGCAGGCCCCAGGCGTCCTCGACGAAGCCTCGGTCGGCCTCGACGAGCACCGAGCGCTGGCCGGGCAGGCCGGGCCCCATGTACCCCATCTCCCGGCCGCCCATCGCGTTGGGCTGGCCGGTGAGGGAGAACGGGCCGCTGCCGGGCCGGCAGATCGTGCCGGTGGCGAGGTGGAGGTTGACCAGGGCGTTGGTGTTCCAGGTGCCGTGGGTGCTCTGGTTGAGCCCCATCGTCCAGCAGCTCATCCACTCGCCGGCGGCGGCGATCAGCTCGGCGGCCTCGTGCAGGTGCCGCACCGGGATCCCGGTCGTCTCGGACACCTCGCCGGGGCCGTAGCCGGCCAGGAACGGCGGCATCGCCTCCCAGCCCTCGGTGTGCTCGGCGATGAACCGCTCGTCCACGTGGCCGCCCTCGACCAGCAGGTGCAGCAGGCCGTTGAGCAGGGCCAGGTCGGTGCCCGGCCGCACCTGCAGGAACAGGTCGGCCTTCTCGGCCGTGGCGGTGCGGCGCGGGTCGACGACCACGAGCTTCGCGCCGGCCTTGACCCGCTCCATCATGCGCAGGAACAGGATCGGGTGACAGTCGGCCATGTTGGCGCCGATGACGAGGAACAGGTCGGCATGGTCGAAGTCGTCGTACGATCCGGGCGGCCCGTCCGCGCCGAGGGAGAGCTTGTACCCGCTGCCCGCGCTGGCCATGCACAGCCGCGAGTTCGACTCGATCTGGTTGGTGCGCACGAAACCCTTGGCGAGCTTGTTCGCCAGATACTGTGCCTCGAGCGTCATCTGCCCGGAGACGTAGAACGCGACGGCGTCCGGCCCGTGCTCGTCGATGATCGCCCGCAGCCGCGCCGCGGTGTGCGTGATCGCCGCGTCGACGCCGGTCTGCACGGCCTGGCCGCCGCGCTCGGCCCGCACCACGGCGGCGCCGAGGCGGCCCTTGCCGGCGAGCATCTCGGCGCTGGTCGCGCCCTTGGTGCACAGCCGCCCGGCGTTGGCCGGGTGGTCCTTGTCGCCGTGCACCTTGAGCACGCGGCGCCGGCCGTCGGGGTCCGTCGCCACGTCGAGGACCATGCCGCAGCCGACCCCGCAGTACGAACAGACCGAGCGGGTCTGCATCACGGTGATCACGTTACAAGCGGTCAATTACATGGGTGTCACACCGATCGCACACAGTGAATTACGCCGATCCCACAACATGACGCCCGCGGATGTGAGCCCGGCCGTTCATGCCCCGGCGGCGGCGGTTCCGCGACCCCGTTCCCCGCACAAGGTGGCCATCAGGTAAACGGCGATCAAACTCTTCTCACATCTGCGGCCTGCGCTGCAGTGGCCCCGGCGAACGCGCGACGATCATGACGTGACAGAAACCACCGTCGTGCTGGTCCTGGTGATCGTGACCGCGCTCGGGTTCGACTTCACCAACGGCTTCCACGACACGGCCAACGCGATGGCCACCTCCATCGCGACGAAGGCGCTGCGGCCCAGGGTCGCCGTACTACTGTCGGGCTTGCTGAACCTCGTCGGCGCGTTCCTGTCGGTCGAGGTCGCGCTCACGGTGACCAACGCCGTCGTGAAGATCCAGAACGCCAACGGCACACCCAAGGCGGAACTGCTCGAAGGCGGCGGCTCCGCCCTGCTGCTCATCGTCCTGGCCGGCCTCGTCGGCGGGATCGTGTGGAACCTGCTGACCTGGCTGCTCGGCCTGCCCTCGAGCTCATCGCACGCGCTGTTCGGCGGGCTGGCCGGCGCCACCATCGCTGGGCTGGGCTGGGCCGGGGTCAACTGGAACGGCAACGGTACCAAGCTCGACGGCCTCGTCGGCAAGGTGCTGCTGCCCGCGGTCATGTCCCCCGTGATCGCCGCGGTCGTCGCCGGGGTCGGCACCTGGCTGATCTACAAGGTCACCATCGGCGTGGTGCAACGGTTCACCGACAACGGCTTCCGCTGGGGCCAGATCGGGTCCGCGTCGCTGGTGTCGCTGGCCCACGGCACCAACGACGCCCAGAAGACGATGGGCGTGATCACCCTGGCGCTGATCGCGACCGGCGACTGGACCGACACCACGAACATCCCGATCTGGGTGAAGACGGCCTGCGCCCTCTCGATCGCGCTGGGCACCTACCTCGGCGGCTGGCGGATCATCCGCACGCTGGGCAAGGGCCTGGTGGAGATCGCGCCGCCGCAGGGCCTGGCCGCCGAGTCGGCCTCGGCCGCGGTCATCCTCGTCTCCAGCCACCTCGGTTTCGCGCTGTCGACCACGCACGTGGCCACGGGTTCCATCCTCGGCAGCGGCCTGGGCCGGCCCGGTGCGATCGTGCGCTGGCCGGTGGCCGGTCGCATGGTCCTCGCGTGGCTCATCACGCTGCCGTCGGCGGCGGTCGTCGGCGCGATCATGTGGTGGATCGGCCACGCCATCGGCGGCCTCGCCGGCGCGATCGTGATCTTCCTGATCCTGCTCGCCCTGGCCGCCTACATGTACTGGCACTCGCGCAAGTCCCCGGTCGACCACAACAACGTCAACGACGAGTGGGGCACCACTCCGGAGCTTGCCGAGGCGGTCCGCTGATGGTCCACAACCTGCAATTCGCCCTGCAGTCCGCCTGGCGGGTGCTGCTCGCCGGCCTGCTCCTCGGCGCCGGCCTGCCCGCCCTGTTCGCGCTCGGCGTGCGCGCGCTCGCCTGGGGCGCCGGCGGCGACGCCGAGGTCCGCGAGCCGGGCGCGGCCGGTGCGAAGGCGCAGCCGATCGGTACCCTGCTCGGCTGGGCCTGCATCGCCGTGGTGCTGCTCGGCGTGGCGCTGGGCATCACCTACATCGTCGCGAGCGGGCTCGGCAAGGCGCTGAGCTTCGAGCACATATTCCCGGCGATCGTCGACAAGAAGTAGGCAATCGTGAGCGAGTCCCGGTCCAACTTCCTCAGCCGCAGCATCGGCTGGCTGCGCGCCGGCTACCCCTCCGGCGTGCCCCGGCAGGACTACGTCGCCCTCCTCGGCCTGCTGCGCCGCAAGCTCACCGAGGACGAGATCCGCGAGATCGCCCGGGACCTGGCCGACCAGTCGCAACGCGCGGCCGACCCGATCACCACCGACGACATCGAAGAGCTGATCAACGATTCGGTACTGCAGGAGGCGAGCCCCGAGGACATCGTGCGCGTCTCGGCCCACCTCGCCGCGGGCGGCTGGCCGCTCGCCGACCCGCCGAACGACTGACGCCCGGCATCCACCCGGAGGCTCACGGTGTCACCCCGAAGGTGACGCGGTAGCTGCAGCCGCCCTTGCAGGCCATCGTGGCCGAGTCGTCGAACGCGTATGAGTAGGCGTGGGGCTCGGCGCGCTTGAACACCTGGGTGTAGTCCACCGGCCACTTCGCCGGGACGCAGTGCTCGCGGCCGGCCCAGGGGCCGCGGCAGCAGTACGTGTCGCCGCCGAAGGCCGCGCACGGGTTCTTGCACGCACCGCCGGCGGCCTGCATCTGCTGCGGGCAGTCGACCGGCCGGGTGCAGCCCGCGGCGACGCAGCCGGTCGGCGACACCGGGTCCTTGCCGGTGGAGTGGCTGACGTTGATCCACATCGGCAGGTTCGAGCCGTCGACCATGCTGACGTCGTAGAAGTCCATCCCGCCCCAGGCGGCGAGGGCGAACTCGGCCAGGGTGGCGGGCGTCGCGCCGCTGCCGGTGCACTGGAAGCGCCCGCCGCAGTCGCCGGTCTGGCAGTGCCCGGCGCCGGAGGCGTCGAACGAGCAGCCGGTACGTCCCCAGAACCGCCCGCCCCAGCCACTGGGCACGACGACCGTCACGCTCTGCCCCGGGTCGAGCACCCAGCCGGTCGCGGCGAGTGGGTGCGCCTTGTCCGGCGTGGCGGCCGCCCAGATCCGCTGCCCGAGCGTGTTGACGAGGGTCACGGTCCGCGCGCCGGCCGGCACGCTCGGCGAGCGCGAGGCACTCGCGGACGTCGAGGCCGACGAGGACGGCGAGGCCGCGGCGAGCCGGCCGACGCCGTCGCTGGGCGCCGCCGGGGCCGCGGACGCCGGCATCGCGGCCGGGTTTGACAGGCCGGACGCGTCGGACAGGCCGGACGGGACGGATGATCCGGGCGAGGCGCCGGCCGCCGGTGCGGCCGAGCCGCGGGTCAGCGTGAACGTGACCAGCGCCGCCGCCACGAGGACGAGCGCCGCGCCCGCGCCGGCGAGGGCGCGCCGTGAGATGTGCATGCCCAGGAGACGCCCGGCCGCCCCGGCGATAACGGTTTTCCGATTGGGCACTCAGCCGCCGCGGACGATCTCCTCGTTGGCGGCGTTGAGCCGAGCGAGGAAGGCCGAACTCGACGCCGTCGTCAGGCTCTTGGTGCCAGCATCTCGACGTAGTGCGGGTTGTACATCACGCCGAGCAGGTTGCCGAACGGGTCGACGACCGTGGCGGTGACGAAGCCGTGGCCACGGTCCTGGACCGGCTCGTGCGAGGTGGCGCCGAGCTGGAGGTGACCACGCGCACCGTGCGCAGCGACGTCGACCGGCTGCGGCAGCTGGGGTACCGCGTCGATGCCTCCACCGGCCCAGGCGGCGGCTACCGGCTCGGGCCCGGCAACGCGCTGCCACCGCTCGCCCTCGACGACGACGAGGCCGTCGCCGTCGCGGTGGGGCTGCGGGCGGCCGCGGCGGGCAGCGTCGCCGGGATCGAGGACGCTTCCCTGCGGGCGCTGACCAAGCTCGAGCGGACGCTGCCGGGCCGGCTGCGGCCGCGGGTCGACGCGCTCAAGTCCGCGACCGTCTCGGCGGCGGACGGCGGCCCGACCGTCGACCTCGACACGCTCACGCGCATCGCGGGCGCGGCACACGGGCAGGAGCGGCTGCGGTTCACCTACGCCGCGCACGGCGGCGAGGCCAGCGTGCGCGACGTCGAGCCGCACACGCTCGTCTACACCGGCCGCCGCTGGTACCTGCTGGCCTGGGACACCGACCGCCGGGACTGGCGCACGTTTCGGGCCGACCGGATCACGCCGTTGCCGGCGGACGCCACGGCCCCGCGGTTCGTACGGCGCGAGCCGCCGGGCGGCGACGCCGCCGCGCACGTGCTGCGGGGCGTGACGGCGGCACCGTTGCGCTACCGGGCGCGGATCCGCTTCGCCGCGGCGGCCGCGGTGATCGCCGGGCGCAGCACCCCGACGTCGGGCCGGATCACCGAACTCGCCGACGGCGGGTGCGAGCTGGCGACGGGCACCGACTCGCTGTACGACCTGGTGACGTACCTGGGCAAGTTCGAGGTGCCGTTCACCGTGCTGGAGCCGCCGGAGCTGCGCGACATCCTGCGCTCGCTCGCCGGCCGGTACCTCGACGCCGCCGAGGTGGTGTAGCCGCTACGCGACGCCGGTCGGGGCGTCGGGGTCCAGCGCGGCCTCGACGGCCACCGCCTCCAGGCCGCGCAGCAGCGCCTCCGCATCGCCGGGCGCGATGACGTGCGTGTCCATGAACACGGTCGCCTGCGTCGCGCCGGTCACCTCGTCGATGTGCACGATCAGCGGCTCGAACGGCACGTCCTGCCGCGTGGTCCACACGAACTCGCCGCCGCCCGCGGCCGCGGCCACCTCGGCCGCCGACGGCACCGGCACGCCGGCCGTGGCCGCTTCGTCGCGGCGGTCGTTGAAGTAGCACGGCAGCTGCAGGCCGGGCCGCTCGCCGACCACTCGGGCGACCAGGTCGTCGAGGGCGGCGGGGTCGTAGTAGGCGTGCTTGTACGTGCTCAGCGCCGAGCGCCGGGCCCGGTCGAACGCCTCGGCGAACGAGATGCCGGCGACGTCCAGGCGGCACAGGCCATACTGCGCGAGCATGCACACCACGCGGTCCAGGCCCGGCCGGAACCGGTTGTTCACCATTGGCCGGACCAGCACCGGGTCCGGACCGGTCACCCGGGCCAGGGCGACGGCGAACACGGCCAGTAGCACGGGCGCGGACGCGACCCCGGTCCGGGCCGTGATCGAGCGCAGCGCGAGGCTCAGCGCCGGCGAGCGGAACTCCCCGCGCCAGTGCCGCGGGGAGCGCTTGTCGGCCGACTCGGGGTAGCGCCGCACCGGCATCTCGCGCAGGATCGACTCCCAGTGGCGCAGCGCCATGCCGTTGAGCCGCACACCGCCCGCCGATTCCTGCCAACGCGCCTGTTCCAGCGGCTGCAGGTCGGGCACCGGCGTCTCCGGCCGCTTGTCCAGCTCCTCGAGCAGCACCTGGGCGCCGAAGCCGTCGGTGATCAAGTGGCACATGACGACGACGAGGTGCGTGAGCTCGCCCTCGTGGCGCACGACCGCCATGCGGACCGGCCAGTCGCGCTCGAAGTCATACGGCGCGTCCTGCAGGCGCAGGCGCAGCTCCTCGGCCAGCTTCGCGGGGTCCTGTCCCCCGGTGTCCACGACGTCCAGCGTGATCTCGCCCGCGCCGGAGACCACCTGGCGCGGGCCGCCCTCGGCGCCGAGGACCAGCCGGGTGCGCGCCGTCGGGAAGCGGCTCATGAGGTACCGCAGCCGATCCGCCACCTCGTCCAGCGTCGTGCCCGGCGGCAGCGGCCCCCACGCCCCGTTGGGCAGCCACGACTCCTGCCGCACCATCGCCCGCCAGATGTCCTGCTGCCCCCACGACAGCGCCCCCTCGCCCGCCCCGTCACCGGTGAACGCCACCGTGATCCGGTCATGCACGTCGCTCATCCCCGCCCTCGTCGGTCTGCCCGGCGTGCTCGGATGGTACTGCCGGCCGGACTTCGGCCACATCGGTTCGGCGACCGATTTTCTTCCGCTGCATGCCGCTGCGGGCCCGGGCGGATAGGCTTCCGGCATGTCCGTGACCGAAGAGTTCGAGCGTGCGCAGGCCGACGCCAAGCAGCTCGACCGGCGCCCCGGCAACGACGTGCTGCTCCAGCTGTACGCCCTTTACAAGCAGGGCACCCAGGGGGACGTGGGCAGCGCTCGCCCTGGCGTGTTCGACCCGGTGGGCCGCGCCAAGTACGACGCCTGGAAGGCGCTGGCCGGCACCGGGCGGAGCGACGCTCAGCAGCGCTACGTCGACCTTGTCCGCCGGCTCCGCGCCAGCGCGTAAGCCGTGGCCGTGGCCGGCTGAACTTTTCGTGCGGAAGCGTTCAAATCGCGGGTATCCGTCGGTCGTACCCGTGCAGAAGTACCACCGACACGAGGAGGCCGACAGCCATGACGCTTCCGGAGATCGTCACCCAGGACGAGTGGCTCGCCGCGCGGCGGGCGCTGCTGCGGGAGGAGAAGGAGGCACGGCACCGGCTGGACCGCATCAGCGCGGACCGGCGACGGCTGCCCATGGTGCGCGTCGACAAGCCGTACCGCTTCCACGGACCGTCCGGCGACGTGACGCTCGCCGACCTGTTCGAGGGGCGGCCACAGCTGATCGTGCAGCACGTGATGTTCGATCCGAGCTGGGACGACGCCTGCGCGAGCTGCACGGCGTCGGTCGACGAGGTCTCCCCGGCACTGCTACGGCACCTGGCCAGCCGCAACACCACGTTCGTGCTGGTGTCCCGCGCGCCGTACGCGAAGATCGCCGGCTACCGCGAGCGGCGGGGCTGGCAGATCCCGTGGTACTCGTCGTACGGCGAGGACTTCAATTTCGACTTCGACGTGTCCTTCGACGAGGCGGTCAAGCCGCCGGTGTACAACTACCGGTCACTGCCGGTGGTGGAGTCGCCGGAGCTACCGGGGTTCAGCTGCTTCCTGGCCGCCGGCGGCGAGATCTACCACACCTACTCGACGTACGCCCGCGGCACCGACTTCGGCGGCGCCTACGCGCTGCTGGACCTGACCGCGCTCGGCCGGCAGGAGCGGTGGGAGGAGCCCAAGGGCCGCGTCGAGCACGCCCGCGAGCCCGTGCCCAACTTCGCCTGAGGCACCCCGCCGCGAGCCTGGGCCGCTGGCCGCGACTGCCGTCGAGGCCGCGCTCCTCATGTACCAAGCGTTTGACACAAGTGGCGTGGTACTCCATCCTCCTTGTATCACTCCCTTGATACAAGGAGGATGTTCGTGGCCGCGCTGTCGTTCGGGGTGCTGTTGTTCGGCCTGATCGCATGCGGCGTGCTCGTGCTGCTGGTGCGGCGGGTCGCGCACCGGCCGGCTGCCGAGGCGGTCGACGTCCCCAGGGCCGTCGCCCGGCGTACGGCCGTGCTGCGATGGGCGGGCGTGACGATCGGCTTGATCGTCGGCACCATCGCCGCCCGATCCGGTGGCCTCGGCACGGGGCTGTTGCTGGCCGCGCCGCTGTTCGGACTGTGCACGCTCCTCGGCGTACTCGCCGGGGAACTGACGGTCCGGCCACCACGTGGGCCGACGCGGACCGCGGCTGTTGAAGTCCGTCACATCCGCGACTACCTGCCGCGTCAGCTCAGCCGGGCGGTCGCCGCCGCAGGGAGTGTGCTGTTGGTGCTGCTCACCTCGACGACGGCGGCTGGCAGCCCCGATGACATGGGACGCCCCGGACGCTCACTCGGCCGGCAATGCACGCCCGACACGTTCGAGAGCCACGGCCCGTGGCCGGGCTCGTTCTACACCGGTCCGCTGGCGGTCGTCCTGCTGGTCGGCCTGCTGCTGGCGTACGTCGCCATGCGCACCATCGTCCGGCGACCGCGATCCGGCAGTACCAGCGATCTGGCCGGCGATGACGCGCTGCGCAGGCGCGCGGCCCGCACCGTCACCGGTGGCGTCGGCATCCTTTTCGCCATCCCGCTCGCCGGTGTCAGCCTGACCGCGGCCAATGGCCTGCTCCGCATCTCCTGCGCGCCGGCGTGGTGGACGGTTGCGGGCTGGGGGCTGCTCGCACTGGTTCCCGCATCGCTTGCCATGTCGAGCTGGTGCGTAGCCGCGGTATTCACCGCGATGGACCGGGCCGACCCGCGGGTGCGCACGCCGTGACCGATCGTCCGGCGTTGACGGTGGTCACCGACGATCCCACGCCACCGTACGAGCAGCTGCGCCGCCAACTGATCGAGCTGGTCCGCTTCGGCGTGCTGGCCCCGGGCGACCGCCTCCCACCCTTACGGCAGCTCGCGGCGGACCTGGGGCTTGCCGTCGGCACGGTCGCCCGGACGTACCGTGAACTTGAGCTGGCCGGGATCGTGGTCACCCGGCGGGGTGGCGGGACACGCGTCGCGGCGGCACCTCCCTTCCAGCCGGATCCGGCCGAGGCGCTGCGCGAGCACGCGACCGCGTTCGTGCGTGAGGCGCGCCTTCTCGGTGCGGAAGATGATCAGATCGTCTCGGCGATCGCTCGGGCGCTCGGCCGCTGAGGAGGAGCGGCGGACGCCGCTCCCCCTTCACGACCCGACCCGAACGGTCAGGAATAGGCCTCCAGTTCGTAGATGCGCGCCGCGGGATCGCCGTTCTGCGTCGGCGTGATGACGTTCAGCCGCACGTACCGGCCGGTGACGTTGACGGCGTGCGTGGTGACGTCGGCGGTGTTGCCGCGCGGCGAGGCCACGGTCGTCCAGGTGCTGCCGTCGCTGGACACCTGCAGGTCGAAGTCGCGGGTGTCCCAGCCCGCCGACTCGCCGCCGGCGCCGGAGTGCTTGACCACGATCGAGCTCAGGTGCGTCGAGGTGCCCATGTCGACCTGCAGCCAGCGGTTGGTGCCCTTCGAGCACCACTTGTCGCTCCAGCCGCCGGAGACGCTGCCGTTGACGGCCTTGTCCGGGCCCTCGCTGGCCGCGCAGCTCGAGTCGGCGGTTGCGGGCCTGTTGAGCAGGAGGTTTCCGGTCGGGCCGGCGCTGTACACCTCGAGCTCGTAGATGCGCGCCGCGCCGTTGCCGTCGTTGGCGGGCGTGGAGATGTCGAGCTTGACGTACCTCGCGGTGCGCGGCGTGAACTGGTGCAGGGTACGGCTGGACCGGTTGCCGGTGACCGAGCTCGCCTGGCTCCAGGTGCTGCCGTCGGTGCTGGTGGAGATCGTGAACGCGCCGGTGTTCCAGCCGGTGTTCTCCGCGCCGAGGCCGGCGTGCATGATGACCACGGAGCCGACGCTCTGGTTGGCGCCGAGGTCGACCTGCAGGAACCGCGGTGCCGTACCGGAGCAGAACTTGCTGTTACTGGAGACGCTGCCGTCGACGGCCTTCGGGGCCGACTCGGCCGTGGCGCACGTGGCCGAGCCCGTGGCGGTCTTACCCAGGGCCAGGTTGGTGCCGAGGCTCGGCGGGGCCGGCGGCTGGGCCGCGCCGTCGGTGAAGGACGGCGGGACGTCGCCGGCGCCGGTGCCCCACGAGGACGGGCCGGTGCCCATCGTGTACTGCAGCGTGCCGCCCGCGGCGAGGTCCGGGTAGCGCAGGTAGTTGCGCGAAACCGTGGCGCCGTTGAGCGTGAGGCTCTGCACGTACTGCGAGGTGGAGCTGCCGCCGTTGATCTGCACGTTGCCGCCGGGCCGCTGGATGAGGATCGACGGGAACGCCGGGCCGTGGACGGCGAGGGTGTCCGCGCCGGGCGTGGCCGGGTACATGCCCATCGCCGACCAGACGTACCAGGCGGACGTGGCGCCGAGGTCGTCGTTGCCGGGCAGGCCGCCGGCGCCGGTGGTGAACGACTCGTTCATGACGCGCCGCACCGCGGCGGAGGTGCCGGCCGGGTACTGGGCGAAGTTGTACGCCCACGGCACGCCGTGCTCGGGCTCGTTGCCGATGTAGAAGTACGGCCGGGTGAGGCCGCCGTTGAGCTCGGTGAAGTGCTGGTCGAGGCGCTGCTTCGCGGTCTGCGGCCCGCCCATGAGTGAGATCAGGCCGGCGAAGTTGTAGGGGACCATCCAGGTGTAGTGCGTGGCGTTGCCCTCGGTGTAGGGGCTCTCCTGGGCCGGGTTGAGCGGCCACGCGAAGCTGCCGTCGCTGTTGCGCGGGTGGATGTACCCGGACTCGCTGGAGAACGAGCCGCGCCAGTACTGCGCCCGGGTCATCGCCGAGTTGTAGGTGGCGGTGTCGCCGAGCGCCTTGGCGAACTGGGCCACGGCGAAGTCCGAGGCGGAGTACTCCAGGGAGTCCGAGGGCGCCCCGGCGATGTAGTGATTGGTCTCGTACTCGGACTCGCGCCCGCGGATCGGCGATCCCTGCGCGCCGGCGCCGGCGATCGCGTTCTTCATCAGCTGCAGCGCGGCGGCGGTGTCGAAGTCGCGGGCCCCGAACTGGTAGGCGCTGCCGACGATGATCGGGCCCGGGTCGCCGGTCATGACGAAGTCCTCGTTGGTCTGCTGCGACCACTTGGGCAGCAGGCCGCCCTGCTGGCCGTCGAGGACCATCGACTTCATGATGTCGCTGGTGACGTCGGGCGCGATGAACGCGACGAGCGCGGCCCACGAGCGGTAGATGTCCCAGCCGGAGTAGTTCTGGTAGACCGGGTGGGTCGCGGTGTGGATCGCGTTGTCGAAGCCGCGGTACTGGCCGTTGACGTCGCTTGCGACGTTCGGGTTCTGCATCACGTGGTACAGCGCCGTGTAGAACTTCTGCAGCTCGGTGGCGCTGCCGCCGGTGGCCTGGACGCGGTTGAGCGCGCTGTTCCAGGCGTTGCCGGCGTTGGTCCGCGCGGTGTCGAACGCGGCGGTCTCGGCGTTGAGGTTGGCCGTGGCGCCCGCGACGCTGACGAAGGAGACGCCGATCTGCGCGTTGACCACGGCGTTGCTCGTGGTGTCCCAGGTGACGAAGCCGCCGGTGTTGGTGCCGCTGGTGCTCGCCGAACCGTTGGTGATCGTCGAGCCGTTCCAGGTGCCGAACGACGCCGGGGCGCGGTCGAAGTGGATCGAGAAGTAGATCGGGTAGGTCTTCGACGAGCCGCAGAACCCGCCGGCGGTGACGTTGCCGGTGATGTCGCTGCCGGCGATGCTGATGCTGCCGCTGCGGTTGCCCGTCGCGCTGCGGCTGGTGTTGACCAGCAGCCGGGCCTGGCTGGTCGACGGGAACGTCAGGCGCATGACCCCGGTGCGGGTCGTGGCGGTGGCCTCGACGTTCGTGGAGTACTTGTCCAGGCGATTCTTGTAGTAGCCGGCCTGGACGACCTCGTTGCTCTTGGTGTACGCCGACGCGTAGCCGGTCCACGACGTGCCGGGCGACGAGCCGAGCGCGCCGGTGACCGGCAGCAGCCCGATGTCCTCGTTGTTCGGGCATCCCGCACCGTTGAAGTGGGTGAGGCTGAACTCCTCGATGGTGCGGTCGCTGTCGCGGTAGCCCGACGGGGACGCGGTCGGCGTGTCCGGGCTGAACTGGAGCATGCCGAAGGGCATGGTCGCACCCGGGAACGTGCTACCGCCGGCGCCACCGCCGACCGGGTTCGGCGAGTTGCTGTCGTCCGTGCCGATCAGCGGGTTGACGTATTGGGTCAGGTTGAGGTCGGCGGCCCGGGCGGGGGCCGCGAACTGCACCACGGCGAGGGTGCTGCCCAGGAGGGCGGCTCCCGCGCCGGCGAGCAGCCGGTCGACCTTGCGGGATCGGGGCATGGTGTCTCCCGTTCGGTGGCGGAGAGGACGGGAGAGCGCTCTCGACACATTCATAGCCGCCGATCACCGTTTGGTCAACATTTATCAATACGCCAGCAGGTCCGGGTGACCGCATCGAACGATCGACCGCCAATCTGTCAATAACCGACAGAACTCGCGCACCGCCCCAGCCGGCACATCGGCCGAACGGACGACCCGGCACGGGTGACTCCGCGCGCATCGGCCTGATGACCAACACCGATGCGGAAACATTCGCAAGGTGAACGAGAAATGGGAGTACGGCTTCGTGTACTTCGTCTCCACGCAGTCCGAGGCGCAGCGCAAGCTGGGCAACCATCCGGACCGCAACCAGCGGGTGCTCGAGTATGGCCTGGCCGCCGTCGTCGTGGACGGCACCAGCATCCGATCCCAGACCGTTCCCGGCAAGGTGGCCCTGCTCAACGAGCTCGGCCGTCAGGGCTGGCGGGTCGAGAACGGCCTCAACCTCGACGGCTCGCTGCCGAACTGGCTGCGCGAGGCGGTACAGTCCGCGGTCGCCGACGCCCACCCGGGCGGCGCGATCGAGCACTACATGCGACGGCGCCGGACCCGCTGAGCGGCGAGCCCGGGAAAGCGACTGTCCGTCTGGTACCGGGATGTCCGGTAAAGTGACCTGGTGGATCCGACCGTCGAGCCGCTGTCCACGGGCGTGCAGATCGCACTGCGCCTGCCCGTGATCATCATCGCCCTCGCCGGGGCACTCCTGGGACTGCTCATGATCCGGCGCATGGGTGTGCTCAGCGGCATCCTGGCCGCGGCCGGGAGCCTGATCATCGCGGCCGACCAGGCGGCGAACGTCGCCTGGGTGCTGCATCTGCGGTCGATGACCTCCGGCGGGGACCTCGACATCGACACCTTCAACACGGTGAACAACGCCTACCTCGTGGCCGATGCGGTGCTGATCACGATCGGGATGGCGCTGGTGGTCGCGTCGTTCGTGCTCCGGCGGCCGGCGACCGCGGGTCCCGTCGTGGCGGCCGGCCCGGCGGCGGACGGGTTCGGTTCGACCGGCGCGCCGCCCACGCCCGGATTCGATCTGCCACCCGGCTCGCCCCCGCCGTGGTCCGCGGGACCTCCGCCCGCCGCCCAATAGGGGACAATTCGGACTTCGAAATCCTGTCACACCCCACCCGTAGACTGCGCGGTGTCACCACGGGGAGGTGTGGGTGAGATGGTCGCCGAAGAAACGGTCACCGCTGGTGAGGGCTGGCAGCGGCCCCGGCCGGACGAGCGCCAGCTGCGCATCGACATCGTCATCGGGCTCGTCGTCACCGCCGTCACACTGGTCAACCTGACCCTGGCCCGCAGCGTCGGCATGTTCATGTCCGCGCGCCCGCCGTCGCTGACCGAGCAGGTCCTGTGGGCCGTCCTCGTCACGCTCCCGCTGTGCTGGCGGCGCCGCGCGCCCGAAGCGGTCGCGGTCGTGGTGGCGGTGGCATTCATCGCCGGTCAGGTCCGGCACGCGCCCGAGCAGCAGCTGACCTCGGGCGCCCTGTTCGCCACGATCTACACGCTCGGCGCCTGGGGCCGCGACCACCGCCGCTCGTCCTGGCTGCGCGGGGGCGTCATCGCCGCGATGTTCGCCTGGCTCGGCATCTCCTACCTCATCGCGCTGCCCCGGCTCTCCGCCGCGGAGTTCATCGGCGCCGACGGCCCGGTTTCGCCGATCCTCGCCGCCGCGATCAACGGCGTCCTGGTCAACATCCTGGTCTTCGGCTTCGCGTATTTCTTCGGCGAGATCGCCTGGATCGCCGAGCGCCGCCGCCACCAGGTCGAGGCCCAGACCGCCGAGCTGGTGGCCGCGAAGGAGGAGGAGTCCGCGCGCGCCGTCCTGCACGAGCGCCTGCGCATCGCCCGCGAGCTGCACGACGTGGTGGCGCACCACGTGTCGGTGATGGGCGTGCAGGCCTCGGCGGCCCGCCGCGTCATGGACCGCGACGCGTCCCAGGCGAAGCAGGCCATGGCCGCGGTGGAGCAGAGCGCCCGCACCGCGGTCGACGAGCTGCACCGCATGCTGGGCCTGCTCCGCCAGAACGACCCGCCGCCACCGCCGCTCACCGCCGCTGTCTCCTCCGGCGCCACCGCCACGCCGGCGCCACCGGGCGACTCGCCAGCCTCCCCCGGCAGCGTGCCCGCGTCGCGCGGCGCGTCGGCCACGTCGCCGAGCGCCGCGTCCACCCCCGGCCTTTCGCCCGCGCACGCCGCGCCCGGCTCGTCGGCTCCCCGGTCCGCGCGCTCGACCGCCGGCGCCGCGGGCGGCCAGTCCGCGGCCCGATCCGCCGTCCCCGCGCCGGGCGGCGTCCCCGACTCCTCCCCCGCGACGGCCCCGGCCGCCGTGGGCCTGCACCGGATCGCCGAGCTGCTGGAATCGGTGCGGCACGCGGGCCTGGAGACGAGCCTGGGTGTGTATGGTGACGCGGTCGAGCTGCCGGAGTCGCTGTCCCTGGCCGGATACCGGATCGTTCAGGAGGCCGCGACCAACACGCTGAAGCACGCGTCCGCGACGAAGCTCGACGTGCGGATCCGCTACCTCGCCGACGAGCTGGAGCTCGACGTGGCCGACGACGGCCGCGGCCCGACCCGCAAGCAGACGGGCGGCCTGGGCCTGATCGGCATGCGCGAACGCGTCACCGCCCACGCCGGCGTCCTGGAGACCGGCCCCCGCAGGGGCATCTCCGGCTTCCGCGTCCGAGCCCGCTTCCCACTGCACCGCGCACCCGCGACCGCCCCACCCACCTGACCCCGACCACGCCCAGCCCGCCCCGCCGAGCGCGGCCTCGCGCGGGAGTCATGATCCTCATATCGGGTGCGGGTGGCGGCCTGTATATGGTGCGGGCGTGATTCGGGTGCTGCTCGCAGACGACCATCAGCTCGTCCGGACCGGGTTTCGGGTCATCCTCGAGACGGAGGACGACCTGCGCGTCGTCGGGGAGGCGGCGGACGGGCGGCAGGCGGTGGAGCTGGCGGCGTCGACCGAGGCCGACGTGCTGCTGATGGACGTCGAGATGCCGGGGCTGGACGGGCTCGCCGCCACACGGGAGATCACCGCCGCCGGGCCGGCGCCGGCCGTGCTCATGCTGACCACGTTCGACCGGGACGACTACCTGTTCGCGGCGCTGGAGGCCGGGGCCAGCGGGTTCCTGCTCAAGAACGGGACGCCCGAAGCGCTCATCGACGCCGTGCGGATCGTGGCGCGCGGGGACGCGCTGCTCGCGCCGGAGCTGACCCGCCGGGTCATCGCGGCGTTCGCGCGGCCCGGGCGCGGCACCGCGCGGGGCGGCGGGGAGGCGCGGCTGGCCGAGTTGACACCGCGGGAGCGGGAGGTGCTCGTGGAGCTTGCCGGCGGGGCGACCAACGCGGAGATCGCCGTGCGACTGCACCTCGGCGAGGCCACGGTGAAGACGCACGTCAGCCGGGTGCTGACGAAGCTGCAGCTGCGCGACCGCACGGCGGCGGTCGTGTTCGCGTACGAGCACGGCGTGGTCACCCCGGGCCCGTCGCGCTGAACGGCGGTCCGATGCCCTGAGTTACGTGTCAGGCCCGGCGAATCGGCATGTGCGTCGGTGCCGGTGGCCCTCCGAGGAACGTCGCGACCAGACTGGTGCACAGCTGCGGCTTCTCGATCAGCAGTGTGTGCGAGGCGCGCGGCACCACGGCGAGCTCGGCAGACCCTGGCGCGGCGGGCTGGGCCGGCCGTTGCGCCACGGCCGGTTCGTCGCGATGCGCGCGGGGTCCGTCGCGCGACGGACCCGGCGGGTCGATCGCGGGCCGGATTCGCCGGGCGGCCACGGCGCCTAACGTGATCGGTATGAGCGACGCACTACAGCTGAAAGGGGTCGACCGGCGCTTCGGCGACCGGCAGGTGCTCACCGACGTCACGTTCGACGTCGGGGCCGGCCGGATGACCGGGTTCGTCGGGGCCAACGGGGCCGGCAAGACCACGACCATGCGGATCATCCTCGGTGTGCTGGCCGCCGACGCGGGCACGGTCACGTGGCACGGGGCGGCACTGACGAAGGACGACCGCCGGCGGGTCGGGTACATGCCGGAGGAGCGCGGCCTGTACCCGAAGATGAGCGTCCGCGAGCAGCTGATCTACCTCGGTCGGCTGCACGGCCTGTCGCCGGAGCGGGTGCGGCGCAACGCCGCGGACCTGCTCGACCGGCTCGGGCTGGGCGAGCGGGCCGACGACCCGCTGCAGCAGCTGTCGCTGGGCAACCAGCAGCGCGCGCAGATCGCCGCGGCGCTCGTGCACGACCCGATGCTGCTCGTCCTCGACGAGCCGTTCTCCGGCCTCGACCCGCTCGCCGTCGACGTCGTCGTGGCGGTCCTGCGCGAGCGGACCGAGGCCGGGGTGCCGGTGCTGTTCTCCAGCCACCAGCTCGACGTGGTCGAGCGGCTCTGCGACGACCTCGTCATCATCGGCGCCGGCCGGATCCGTGCCACCGGCACACGGGCGCAGCTGCGGGCCTCGTTCGCCGAGCCGCGTTACGAGCTGCACGTCGACGGCGACGCGGGCTGGCTGCGCGACCAGCCGGGCGTCTCGCTGATCGACCTGGACGGCGACCGGGCCGTCTTCGACCTCGCCGAGGGCGCCGACGATCAGGTCGTACTGCGGGAGGCGCTGTCCCGCGGCCCTGTGCGCTCGTTCGGCCCCGTCGTCCCGTCGCTCGCCGAGATCTTCCGAGAGGTCACCCGATGAACCTGCTCGAGGCCGTCCGCCTCGTCGCCGCGCGCGAGCTGAAGGTCAAGCTGCGCGACAAGACGTTCCTGTTCAGCACGCTGTTCTTTCTGCTCTTCGCGGCCGGCTCGACGATCCTGCCGGCGCTGATCGCCGGTGGGTCGTCCACGGTCGCGGTGGCGCAGTCCTCGCCGTACGAGGGCCGGCTGCGCGACGCGGGCCTCAAGGTGAGGATCGCCGAGGACCCTGAGCGGCTGGTGCGCGACGGGGACGCCGACGCCGCGGTCGTGGACAAGGGCGCCCAGCCCGAGGTGCTCGCGATGAAGTCCGCGCCGAACGACGTCGTGCGGGCGCTGTCGAGCGCTCCCGAGGTACGACTGCTCAATCCTGATGCGGTGAATGAGGTGGCCGCGTTCCTCGTGCCGGCCATGTTCGCGCTGGTCTTCTTCTTCACGTCGCTCACCTTCGGCATCCAGATCGCACAGAGTGTGATCGAGGAGAAACAGACCAGGATGGTCGAGATCCTGGTCGCGGCCGTGCCGGTGCGGGCGCTGCTGATCGGCAAGGTGGCCGCCGGCGGCATCCTGGCGCTGGCCCAGGTGGCACTGATCGCGCTGGTGAGCGTGGCCGGCGCCCAGTTCACCGACGACGCGGGCAGCCTGCTGCCGCTGCTGGCCCCGGCGATGAGCTGGTTCGTGCCGTTCTTCGTGCTCGGCTTCGTCGTGCTCGCCGCGCTGTGGGCCGCGGTCGGCGCGCTGGTCAACCGGCTCGAGGACCTCGGCAACGCCGGCATGCCGGTGCAGCTCGCGGTCATGCTGCCGTTCTTCCTGGTGATCTTCCTGAACGACAACCCGGTGGCCATGCGGGTGTTGTCCTACGTGCCGCTGTCCGCGCCCACGGCGATGCCGGTGCGGCTGTTCAACGGCGACGCGGCCGGCTGGGAGCCGTTCGTGGCCCTCGCGCTGCTCGCCCTGGCCGCCACCGGCGCGCTGCTGGCCGGTGCGCGCATCTACGAGGGGTCGCTGCTGCGCACCAACGGCCGCACCTCGTGGGCCGCCGCGTGGCGGGATCGCGAGCTGCGCAGCGTCTGACCGAATGCCGCCGGGCCGTAGTCGCAGCTGGCGAGCGATCGCCGGCCCGGCGGTGGCCGCGCACCTGCCCGGCCTCGGACCGCAAGAGCGCGCGCCAGGCCAGGATCAGTCCGCTCGCCGCCCGCGACTACGGCACCGGGTCGGCCTGCCCCGCCTGGCCACGCGAGCGTCTCGGGCGTGCCGCTGTGGATGCGGCCGGCGGTGGTCACGGTAGGTTCTTCAAAACCTGCTGAGACCCCGGGAGGCGGCGCATGGGCGGGCTGGTGTTCACCGGCGGTCCGATCTGGACCGGCCGCGGCGGGGAGCGCGTCGAGGCGCTCGCCGTGCGCGACGGGCGCATCCTCGCCGTCGGTGGCGAGGCCGACGTGCGGGCGGCGCTCGGCGGCGAGCGCTTCGACGTGGTCGGGCTCGGGGCGCGGATGCTCATGCCCGGCTTCCACGACGCCCACGTGCACCCGGTCAGCGGGGCCCTCGAACGCCTGCGGTGCGACCTCTCCCACCTGCATGACCGGGCCGGGTACCTGCGGGCCGTCGGGGACTACGCCGCGGCCGACCCGGGGCGGGAGTGGGTCACCGGCGGCGGGTGGTCGATGTCGGCGTTCCCCGGCGGTCTGCCGCGCCGCGAGGACCTCGACGCCGTCGCCCCGGGGCGGCCGGTCTTCCTGCCCAACCGCGATCATCACTCGGCCTGGGTCAGCTCGGCCGCGCTCGAACGCGCCGGCATCGACGCGGGCACGCCCGACCCGGCCGGCGGGCGCATCGAGCGAGACCCCGGCGGCGCGCCGACCGGGGTGCTGCACGAGGCGGCCATGGACCTCGTGGCGCCGCTGCTGCCGGCGGACACCGACGCGGACTACGACCTCGCGCTGATGGAGGCGCAGCGGTACCTCTTCTCCCTCGGCGTCACCGGCTGGCAGGACGCCATCGTCGGCGCCTACGCCGGGGCGCGCGACCAGCTCGGCACCTACCTGCGGGCGGACCGCGAGGGGCGGCTGCGGGCCCGGGTCGCCGGGGCGTTGTGGTGGGCGCGCGACCGCGGGGCCGAGCAGATCCCGCAGCTCGTGCGGCGCCGGGCGCAGGCCGGGGCGGGGCCGCGGTTCCGGGCCGGGATCGTGAAGATCATGCAGGACGGGGTGGCCGAGAACTTCACCGCCGCCATGCTCGAGCCCTATGTGGGTCTGGGTGTCTGCGGTACGTCCAATGTGGACCCCGCCAGGCTGCGGGAGTACGTGGCCGAGCTGGACCGGGCCGGGTTCTCGGTGCACTTTCACGCCATCGGCGACCGGGCGGTGCGCGAGTGCCTCGACGCGGTGGCCGCGAGCGGGAACACGGGCCGCCATCACATCGCCCACCTGCACGTGGTGCACCCCGACGACGTGCCGCGCTTCGGCGCGCTCGGCGTGACGGCGAACATCCAGGCGCTCTGGGCCACCCACCACGAGCAGAACGACACCCTGTGCGTGCCGTACTTCGGCCCCGAACGGGCCGGGCACCAGTATCCGTTCGGCGCGATCGCGCGGGCCGGCGGGCGGCTCGCCGCGGGCAGCGACTGGCCGGTGAGCACCCCCGACCCGTGGCAGGCTATCCACGTGGCGGTGCACCGCACGGAGCCGCCGGGCTCGGCCGAGTCGGGCTGGCCGGAGGCGCGGACGCCGATGCTGCCGGAGCAGGCACTGAGCCTGGAGCAGGCGCTGCGCGCGTACACGGCTGGCTCGGCGTACGTGAGCGGCCTCGACGCGCAGATCGGCGACCTGACCCCGGGCAAGCAGGCCGACCTGGTCGTGCTGGACCGCGACCCGTTCGAGCCGGGCACCCCGCTGCACGACGTGCGCGCCGACCTGGTCTTCATCGACGGCGAACCGGTCCACGAGCGCGAGACCTAACGCCGGACCGGCGGGAAACGCCGGCACGCCGACGTGAGCACATCGGCGGACTGTTTCGGTGGGCGGCAGGGCTTAGGCTCTGCGGTTGTGAGCGTTAGGTCCTTCCTCGACGCGGCCGAGCGGGGCGTTGACGCCCTGCACGGCATGGTGCTGCTGCGCGGCGGACAGGTGGTCGCCGAGGGATACTGGCATCCCTACCGTGGCGACGTGCCGCACCAATTGTTCTCGCTCAGCAAGAGTTTCACCTCCACCGCCGTCGGGTTCGCGGTCGCCGAGGGGCTGATGGCGCTCGACGATCCGGTCGCGAAGTACTTCGACGGGCGTGGCGACCCGCGGATGCTCGTGCGGCACCTGCTCACGATGACCACCGGGCACGTCGCGGACACCACGTCGCCGATCACCGCCGGGGACGACTGGGCCGGCGCGTTCCTGCAGCTGCCGGTCGCGCGCGAGCCGGGCACCCACTTCGTGTACAACAGCGGCGCCACCTACATGCTGGCCGCGATCGTGCAGCGGCTCACGGGACGGCGGCTGGTCGAGTATCTGCGGCCCCGGCTGTTCGACCCGCTCGGGTTCGGGGACGTGACGTGGGAGCGGTGCCCGGCGGGCCTCGACGTCGGCGGCTGGGGCATGGCGGCGCGCACGTCCGAGATCGCCAGGTTCGGCCAGCTGTACCTGCACGACGAGCGCGGCATCCTGCCCGGCGGCTGGGCTGCGGAGGCGACCCGGTTCCACGTCGGCAACGCCGAGGCCGGCAGGAGCGAGGACTGGCGCCAGGGGTACGGCTTCCAGTTCTGGCGCTCCCGGCACGGCGCGTTTCGCGGTGACGGCATGTTCGGCCAGTTCTGCATCGTCATGCCGGAGCAGGACGCGGTCCTCGCACTCAACGCCGGCGTCGCCGACATGCAGGGCGTGCTCGACCTGGTCTGGGAGCACCTGCTGCACGACACGGAGGCGGTCGACACAGCGGCGCTGGGCCGGCTGGCGCTGCCCGCGATCCGCGGCGGCTCGCCCGGCTCGCGTGAGGCGGCGGGCGGGACGTTCGTCGTGGGGCGCCCGCGCAGCTCGCGGCCGCTGGACTGGCGGCCCAGCCACGAGCGGCCGCCCACGATCCGGGCGATCACGTTCGCGCCCGGGCTGGTCACCATCGTGGACGAGACCGGCGTCCACGAGCACATCTGCCGCGACGGCGAGTGGCACACGGACTGGCCGACGGCGAGCACCGGCGGGTGGACCGGTCCGTTCGAGTACACCTTGCGGGTGGCCCGTCTCGACGGCCCGTTCGTGCGCACCTACCGCTGCCACTTCGAGGCCGGCGCGGTGACGGTCACGGCAAGCGACAACGTCTCGTTCGGCCCGACCGGGCACGCGCCGATCCGGGCCGTGGCCGCCGCCGGCTGAGGCCTGGCTGGGGTGTCCCGGGCTCGATCGGTGTCTGGCGTCGGCCCTCGCGAGCTGAGACGGGGGCGCCCGGGCCGGTGCCGTGGCCGGGCGCTCCCGCACGTGACACTGTACGGTTCGGCGGCGCTCAGATCACGCGCCGGCGATGACCTGGCACATCCAGATCGAGTCCTCGGCCTCGAAGCCGTGCCGGGCGTAGAAGGTCCGGACCCGTTCGTTGCGCGCCTCGGTCTCCAGGAACATCGTGGCCGCGCCGGCCTCGGCCGCGGCGGCCACCGCGCGACGCAGCAGCTCGCTGCCGACGCCTCGGCCGCGCTCGCGCACGTAGATCTCGTCGAGCAGCGCCTCGCGCCCGCCCGATTCCAGACTCCAGCCCCAGGTGACGACCGCGTATCCGACCGGCGCCCCGCCGTCGGCGAGCCACACCTGGCCATGCTCGTCGCCGGCCAGCAGCGGGCGCAGCGCGCGGGTGACCCGCTCCGCGTCGAAGTCGTGCCCGTCGAACTCGCAGAACTCGCGCACGAGCGAGAGCAGCGCGTCAAGATCGTCCGGGACGGCGCGGTACACCTGGGGCTCCCCCACGGCCGCCAATGTACCCGCCGGAAATTCGGGAGGGCTCGCCGCGCCCGCCGAGCGACTGCCGCTCGGCGGTGGCGGAGGATCGCCCGCTACGACCGTTTCGCCGGCGGCGCCAGGCTCCGCTCGACCCACGAGCGCAGCGTGGCGGCCGACGCGGCGCCGGTCTGGCGCGCCACGACCTTGCCGTCCTTGAGGATCATCAGCGTCGGTACGGCCCGGACGTCGAACCGCCGCGACAGCCGGGGCGAGTTGTCGATGTTGACCTTGACCAGTTTGACGGTGCCGGCGAGGTCCCCGGCGACCCGCTCCAGCGCCGGCCCGACCGTCCGGCACGGCCGGCACCACGGCGCCCACAGGTCGACCAGCACCGGCGTCGAGGACCGCTCGGCCACCGCACCGAAGGTCGCGTCGTCGGCGTCGACGATCCACGCCACCGCCTCCCGGCACTTGCCGCACACCGGCTTGCCGGCCGCGGCGGCGGGCACCCGGTTACGCTGGCCGCATCGGGCACAGGACACGATCCGTGTACTCATGCCGGATACGACGCCCGCGCCGCCGCGCGCATTCCCGTCCGGTGCGCAGCCGAGGGCGGCACGGTCGCGGCGAGGTCAGAGGCGGGCCGGGTCGACGCCCAGGGCGACCGAGCGGCGCGCGATCGCGGCGGCCAGGGCGGCGGCGATGCCCGGGGGCTGACCGAGCGAGCGGAGCCGGGTCAGCTCGCGCAGCGCCGAGACGGTGCTGAAACGCTCCAGGGCGTAGACGCAGGCGTGGACGATCATCTGGCTGCGGGGGCCGTGGCCGGAAACCTTCTCCGCGCTGTACTGCGCGAGCCGCCCGACGACCGGCACGTCGTCCGGGTGTGGCGGCGTCACGGCCAGCAGGTACAGCAGGCCGCGCAGCGCCAGGGCGTTGTACGGGTCCGGCACCTCGTTCGGGTCCCGGCGATCGGCCCGGCGCAGCGGGATCGTGCGCGGGCTCGGCACCAGGGCCAGCCAGCCGCGGACCAGCGCGCGGCACTGCTCGCCGCCGAGGTCGGCGGTGAGCTGCGCGGCGCGGCGCGACCAGCGCGTGGCCGGCTTCGCGCCGGACGCGGCCAGGACGTGCGGCACCAGGTCCCCCGCCGGCGCCTGGGCGTTGGCGGCCTCCGCCCACGGCTCTCCGACGTTGAGGGTGCCGGCGGTGCGCTCCAGCCACGGCTGGATCGGCGCCCACAGGGCGGCGGGCCAATGCTTGGCGTACTCCTGGGCGGTGCGCCGCATCACGGCCAGCAGCGCTGGCGGGACGACCCCGGTCTCGCGCTCGGCGACCTGCGCGAGGACGGCCAGCACGCCGGGCAGGATCGTCTCGCTCGCCGCGGCGATGTCCGTGAGGTGGCGCGCGGCCCGCCAGGACAGCGCGTCCGGGCCGATGCCCTCGGCGGCCTCGATGAGCAGGGCGTCGACGCGCACCGGCGGGACACCGGCCGCGGCCCGGTCGACGAGGCGCAGGATGAGCGCGTGCCGGCGGCCGTCGGGCAGCGCGCGGACCACGTCGCGCGCCTCGGCGCCGTCGAGGTGCCACTCGTCGTCGCCCGCGGCGGCCAGGTCGACCAGCGCAGCGGCGAGGCCGTCGTCGTCGCCCGCGGCGACGAGCCCGCGCACGCCTTCGACGCGCTGCGCGTGCGGTTCCAGGGACAGCAACGGCCTGTCGAGCATGGCGGTCAGCATACGGCGCACCACGGCCGCGCGTACGTGGCCGAACAGCGGATCCCGGACCCGCGCTGCGCCGGCGAGCCACCGGCCGGCGCTACAGCACGCGAGGCCAGGGCGGACACGGCAGGCGCGGCCAGACCCATCGACCTCCCTTGACCTGAATACGGGCTACGGTATACGTTCGCCCAACCGGCATCCCCGGCGCAGAAGTTCAGTGCGGCCGGGTCCGCGTCGCCCTCCAGGTGTAGAGCCCTTGACAGCCTCACGATCGAAACTGTATACCGAATTCCATATCCAGCACGTAACACTGCTGAAACATTCACTCCGGGCTGGGAACCACTCGAGACAGGGGTTGAGATGGCGCGGGACGATCGACGGGCGAAACGCAGATGGCTACCACTGATTTTGTCAGGCGTAGTTGGCGTGGGCGCCCTGACGGCTTGCGGTGAATCCGGCGGCGGCAACGCCGCGAATGGCTTCCCGTCGCAAATCCACATCATGGTCAACAACGACGAAACCGGAGTGACCGGTTTCGCGGGCATCGCCATCAACAAGGGCATCAAGTTGGCCGTCAAGCAGGCGAACGCGGCCAAGTTGTTCGGCGAGTCGACGCTCGTCATGGACTACCAGGATCCGGCCGGCGAGGCGCAGAACGCCGTGCGCATCACCAGGACCGCGGTGTCGGACAAGAAGTACGCCGCGATGATCGGACCGATCCGTAGCATCGAGCAGCTGCCGTCGGTTCCGCTCGTGCAGAGCGGAAAGCTTCCGACACTCATTCCGCAGGCGAACGCCGCCGGTCTGAACGCCGGCGAATACACGTTCCTCGCCGGTGCTCCGATCAGTGGCTATTTCGGGGTGATGAAGGACTACCTGAGCTCGATCGGCAAGAAGCGCATCGCGGTCATCACCGACGACCTCCCCTCCGACGTGCCGATCGGCGACATCGCCGAGAAGTGGGGCGGCACGGACGGGTTCGTGGTGACCACCCGGGTCACGGTGTCCCGCGACACGCAGGACTACACAGCGCAGGTGGCGCAGATCGTCCGATCGAACCCCGAGGTCCTGGTAAACGTCGTCACATCAGCCGCCGGCGCGGCGCTCATCTCACAGGCTCGCCAGGGCGGGTTCAGCGGGCAGATCATCGGCATCGAGGCCACGACCTCGGCGATGCTCAAAACTGCCGGCAACGCGGCGGTCGGGTTCACCTTCCCGACCCGATTCAGTCCGCTCAACCAGGAATCTCCGTCCACGGTGAAGTTCGTTCAGGACTTCAAGGCGGAGTACGGCGAGGCACCCGACTCGTACTGCGCTGAGGGATACGACACCGCCCAATGGCTGATCAAGGCTCTTCAGGAGTCGGGGAACGCTTCGCGCGAATCGATCCAGCGGGGACTCACGGCGGTGGCCGCCAAGGGCTTCGACAGTGCGCAGGGCGCGTTGACCTTCAACGGTCGCGAGATCCAGATCAAGGCGACGGTCCTGCAGTGGAACGGCACTGAGAACGTGCTCGTGAATCGCAAGCAGTAGCGCAGCACGACATAGCCGCGTGTGCCGGTCCGGCCGACGGGTGGCTGAACCGGCACACGCGCTGTCATCGCGTTTCGCCCCCTACCCGCAAACGCACCTTCGGAGAGCCGCCTTGTTCCTCCAAGACGCGATCAACACGGTATCATTGGCGAGCATCTACCTGCTATTCGCGACCGGCATGAGCCTCGTATGGGGCACGACGGGGATTCTCAACTTCGCTCACGGATCGCTTTTCCTCGCATCCATCTATGCCGCCCATATCGTCGCGCTCGAAACGACTCTCTCGTTCGCCGGCGCCATCATCGTCGGAGTGATCGTCGGCGCCGTGCTCGCCGTCGTGCTCTACGTCGTGGCATTCAACCTGGTCCTGCGGCGTGTTCGTGACAAGGCGTCGGCGGAGCTGCAGATCCTCATGGCGGGCATCGGTTTCGACGGGCTTCTCGTCGCCATCATCGCCCGCAACACCTTGAGTGAGCCTTTCGGCCTGTCCAACACGACGTACCGAACGGTGACGTACGACGTCTTCGGCGCGTTCGTCACGAACACTCGCATCTACGTCGTCATTCTGGCGCTGGCGTTGACGACCGCCATCGGCGTGTGGGCCAAGAGGACACGCTCCGGACTCGCCATGCGCGCGATTGGAGTGGATCCCGAGATCGCCTCGCTGATGGGGGTCAACCGGGGACGGATGACGCTGGGGATCATGGCGATCTCCGGGGCACTCGCCGGCCTGACCGGCGTGCTGCTGGTGTACGTATCCGCCGCCGTCGTGCCGACGACGGGCACGAACCTGCTCATCAAGGGATTCGCGATCGTCGTGCTGGGCGGCGTCGGGAGCATGACCGGCGTGGTCATCGGCGCGCTCACCCTCGCACTGGCGGAAACGATCATCAATACGTACACGCCCGGCACGTGGGTGAACGCCGTCGCCTTCGGTCTGATCCTCATCGTGCTCCTGCTGCGCCCGCAGGGACTCTTCGGCAAGAAGGAGGTGCGGCGGACGTGACCGTCTGGTACGAGTCGAACCTGATCCTCATCCAGTCGACGTTCATCTTTCTGGTCCTCGCCCTGAGCATCCAGATTCCGGTCCGATGGGGTGTCCTCACCTTCGGGGGCCTGGGCTGTTTCGGCGTGGGCGCGTACACCGCGGCCATCTTGACCATCCGTACCGGTCTTCCCCAATTCCTGATCCTCATCCTCGCCGTCCTGGCCGGGGCGCTCATCAGCCTGCTGATCGGGCTGGTATGCGCTCGGCTCGACGGCATGTATCTGGCCATGGCCACCCTCGCTTTCGATCTGATCGTCGGTGTCGTCGCGATCAACGGCGGCTCGCTGACCGGCGGCGTCGACGGCCTGTACGGGGTTACCGCGGACGTGCACACGGCAACGCTCGCGGCGCTCGCCGGAATCGCTCTCGCGGCGGCGATCTACATGCAGCGAGGGAGGCTCGGGCGGGCGACCACGGCGGTGCGCGACGACCCGGAGCTGGGTGTGTCCCTCGGCATCAACGTGCGGCGCTTCCGCCACATGGCGTTCACGATCAGCGGTGCCCTGGCCGCGTGCGCGGGTGTGATGTACGTACGGGTGAACACCACGATCACGCCCGACAACATCCAGTTCGGCGCACTCGTCGTCGCCATGACCATGGTGATCGTCGGCGGTTGGAAGTCGTCACTCGGAACCCTCGCCGGGGTGATCATCTTTACGTGGCTGCCGCCTCATCTCGGCATGTTCCAAACGTGGCAAGCGGTCATCTACAGCGCGCTCGTGCTTGTCGCGGCCGTGCTGGTCCCGACCGGCGCGGCCGGCGTCGCCCGAGCGGCCGTCAGCAGGATCAGAGAACGGCGGCGGCGCACCGCAGGCACGGCCACCGTGTCCGCCGGAGCTGTTCCCGAGGCACCAGCGGCGCCGCGACCGGCGGCCGGCATCCAGCGACCGCCGCGTGACGCGGGTCCAGTCGTCGAGGTACAGCACCTTGCCGTGCACTTCGGCGGGGTCAAGGCGGTCGACGATGTGTCCTTCACCGTCCAGCGGGGCGAGCTCTTCGGCATTCTGGGGCCCAACGGGTCGGGCAAGAGCACACTCCTCGCCGCGTTGACGCGCTTCGTCGACCCGGTCAAGGGACGCATCGTGTTCTATGGCGAGGACTGCACGGGCATCGCGCAGTACGCCCTCGGCCGGCGTGGCATCGCCCGGACGTTCCAGACCGTGCGCCTGCTCGAAGACCTGCGGGTCGTGGAGAACGTGCTCCTCGGCAACGACCGTACCGGCCGCGGCGACCGGTCGCGGCCGTCCGCGAGACAGAAGGCCGCCCGATGGGACGACGCGTTGGCCGCCCTGGCCCGGGTCGGCCTTCAGGGGACCGAGCTGCACCATCCGAGCGAATTGTCGTACGGGCAGCAGCGCCGTGTCGAGATCGCCCGGGCGATCGTCGGCGCTCCGGACGTCCTCCTGCTGGACGAACCGGTCGCCGGAATGAACCGTGAGGAGCGAGTCGAGATCGCCGCCTTGCTGCGGTCGCTGAAAGACGAGGGACTCACGCTGATCCTCGTCGAGCATGACGTCGAGATGATGGCCTCCATCTGCGACCGGCTGCTGGCGATGAACTCCGGCCAGGAGATCGCTCACGGAGCGCCGGCCGACGTGCTCGCGCATCCGGCCGTTCGAGAGGCATACCTGGGAAGGCGGGCGGCTATCGATGCTTGAGGTTGCGGACCTCCACGTGCACTACGGCAAGCTCGCGGCGGTTCAGGGAGTGTCGTTGCGAGTGGAGCCGGGCGCGGTCACGCTCGTCATCGGCGTCAACGGCGCGGGAAAGTCGACGACCCTGCGGGCGATCGCCGGACTTCACCGGCCGACGCGTGGCGTGGTGACGGTGGAAGGCAAGGCGATCACCGGCCGGCCGGCGCACGACGTCGTCCGGGAGGGCGTGGTGCTCGTGCCCGAGGGCCGGCGGATCTTCGCCCCCCTCACCGTTCTCGAGAACCTCCGGATGGGCGCTTACACGGCCAAACGCGATCAGGTGGCCGAATCCATCCGGGAGATCTTCGAGCTGTTCCCCATCCTGCAGAAACGGCGCTCGACGCCGGCCGGCCTGCTCAGCGGCGGCGAACAGCAGATGCTCGCCTTCGGTCGCGCGCTTGCCGCCCGGCCGAAGTACATCCTGCTCGACGAGCCGTCCATGGGACTGGCGCCGGCCGTGTTCGACACCGTTCTCGACAGCATCGGGCGCATGGCCGCCACAGGTATCGGCATCGTGATGGTCGAGCAGAACGCCGAGGCCTGTCTCTCCCTCGCCAACGACGTCGTCATCCTCGCTCAGGGCGAGGTCGCGTTTGCGGGAGCTGCCGGGGCCTTGCAGTCGGAGCACGCGTTCCTGCGCACGTTGCTCGGCGAGTCAGCGTTCTCGGCGGCAGAGTCCGAACGAGACGGGTGAGCGCCTCGCGCCCGTCAGCGTGTCGTGCCCGCCCCCACCGGCACCGGTGGGGGCGGCAGCGCGGCGGGCGCGGCGTGCACCGAGGACCTGGAGCGGGCGTACTCCTGCTCCAGGTCCTCGAGGGCGGCGCGCAGGACGGCCAGGCGCTGTTCCATGCCCGCGTCCGGTGCCGGGGCGGTCACCTTCTCCTCCTGGTGGGCCTCCTGCAGCGCGTTGAGCACGACGCCGACGAGGAGGTTGGTCAGCAGGTACGACGCGGCGATCATGTACGACAGGTAGTACGGGATGCCCCACGCCGTCACCTCGCGGCCGGCCTGCAGCGTGTCGGTGATGCCGTCCAGCGACAGCAGCAGGAACAGGGTGAGCATCGCCTGGCCCACGGTGCCGTACTGCTCGGGGAACGCCTTGCCGAAGACCATCCAGCCGAGCATCGCGTAGCCGTAGAGCACCAGCGCCGCGATGAGCAGGAAGCTGGCAAGGCCCGGCAGGCTGCGCCGGATGCCGACCAGGATCACCCGCAGGCTCGGGAAGAGCCGGAACGCCCGCACGATGCGGGCCAGGCGCAGCAGCCGCAGCACGGTCACGTTCTCCCGCACGCCCGGCACCAGCGGCGCGAGGATGATCACGAGATCGAAGATGTTCCAGCCGTCGCGGAAGAAGCCGCCGGACTGTGGCAGGTGCGCCCCGAAGCGGATGAGCAGCTCCACCGAGAAGCAGGCGAGGAAGGCGTACTCCAGGACGTGGAACGCCGCACCCGCCGTGCCGACGACGCCGCGATACGTCTCCAGGCCGAGGACCGCGGCATTGAGCAGGATGACGGTGAAGGATGCGACGTTGAACCATGGAGCGGCCACCAATGCACGGCACACGGCCGCCATCCGGGACACCGCAGTCGGCGTGCTGTCCACGGTGCGCGAGCCTACACAGCACTCGGCCACCCGGCCGAAAGCGGGCCCGCTCGATCCTCGCCATGATCACCGCCGAGGAATGGCGCGGCGCTGTGGTCGGTTCACGCGGGGCGGGCGGCGATCCAGCCCAGGCGCTCGGCCCGGACCGTCAGGTCGGTGCGGCGCAGGATCGAGTGCGGGCCGTGCTCGTCGAGCAGCGCGTCGAGCGCCGCGATGTCCTCGGCGGCGAGGGCGTCGGCGAGGCCCTCGCGGGCCCGGCGCAGCGAGGCCACGGCGTAGCGGGCGGTCGCCTCGGGCGCCGGGGCCGGCAGGTCGGCGGCGAAGCGGCGCTCGGCGCGCACCTCGAACCCGGCCCCGGTGAGCGCGGCGGCCCAATCGGCACCCATGTGCGGCATGTCGCCGGCGCGGCGGCGGGCCATGGCCTCGTGGCACCGCTCCTCCAGGCCCGGGCGGCCGACTCCGGCGTCGGCCGGCAGGAAGCGCGGGAACGACCCCAGCTCGATCACGGCGAGCAGCCCGCCCGCGGGCAGGGCGGCGTGGATGTCGCGCAGCACCCGGCCGGGGTCGGTCATGTGGTGCATGGAGTTGGCCGCCCACACCAGGCCGGCCGCGCCGATCCCGCCCGGCCAGCCGGCGTCGAGGTCGGCGATCACGGTGCGGACCCGGCCGGCGAGCCCGCGCCGCGCGGCGTTGGCGGCGAGCCGGTCGAGCATGCCGGCGTCGCTGTCGACGGCGACGGCGCTCGCTTCGGGAAACTGGGCGAGCAGTTCCAGGGTCCCGGCGCCGGTGCCGGCGCCCAGGTCGACGATCGTGGCGGGTTCGCGGCCGGCGGCGTGCTCGCGGACCCAGCCCACGATGCCGGCGTGGTATTCGCGCAGCACCTCCGCGTCGAGGTCGAGGAGGTCGGCGAGGCCGTCGCCGTGGTTGTGGTGGCCCTGGTGGTGATGACCGTGTGGATGACCGTGGTGGTGCGCAGGCATGCGGCAACTGTAGCCACGTCTTGCCAGCATCGCATAGTATCTTGCGTATGACGCAAGACGGCGACCTCGACACGCTCGTCCGCAAGCGCATCCGCGGGCTACGCGCCGCCCTGGGCATGTCGCTCGACGACCTCGCGACCGCCTGCTACCTCAGCCCGTCGACGCTGAGCCGGATCGAGACCGGCCACCGTCGCATCAGCCTCGACCAGCTGACCGCGATCGCCCGGGCGCTGGGCACGACCCTCGACCAGCTCGTCAAGTCGGCCGACGCCGACGTGGTGATCCGCCCGCGGCACGAGCCCGAGCGCGGCGTGACCACCTGGACGCTGCGCCACGAGGCCGGCCCCGGCGGCACGACGGTGGCCAAGATGCGCATCGACCGGCCCGTCCCCGGCCCGGATCAGCTGCGCGCCCACCCCGGCTTCGAGTGGTTCACGGTCCTGTCCGGCACGGTCGCCCTGCTGCTAGGGGAACGCCTGATCCTGATCGAGACGGGCGAGGCCGCCGAGTTCTCCACGATGGTGCCGCACGCGTTCGGTGCCCACGGGGGCCCGGCCGAGATCCTCGGCATCTTCGACCACGACGGCCGCCGCACCCACCTGCGCCGCCTGCCCTGAGTCAAGCCCGGATCTCGTCCCAGGGGACGGTGGCCTCCGCCTCGGCCAGGCGGCGCATCAGGCCGGTGTCCACGCCGTAGTCGACGTCGTCGACGCGGTGCACGGCGGCGATGCCGATCGAGTTGATGATGAACGCGGCGCGGTATGACGGCAGGTCGGCCAGCAGCACCTGGGCGCGGTGCGAGCGCAGGCCTACGGCGGGCAGACGCGGGGCCAGCAGCAGCATCGCGACGCCCGGCAGGTGCGGCGCCGTCGGCCAGGTCACGCCGGCGCCGTCGAAGAAGCCGATGTTGGCGATCGCCGCCTCCTCGACCGCGCCGGTGTGGTCGAGGAGCAGAGCGCCGTCGAAGCCCTCGGCCTCGGCACGCCGGCCGTGGTAGCCCTGGCCGAAGCCGCCCACGTGCTTGATGTGGGCGGCTGGGCGCTCGTAGCGCACCGAGCGCAGCGAGACCGGGGCGGACGGCACGGGCGTCGGCGGCCGGACGGCGACCACCATCATGAGCTCGTCCGGGCGGTACACGTTGATGCGCACCGCCGCGTCCGGCACGTCGCGGATCGCGTGGGCCAGGCGGGCCCGCACCAGGCCGGTGTCCAGGTCCACGCCGAACAGCTCGCGGGTGGCGGCGGCGAGCCGGTGGAGGTGCAGCCCGAGGCCGCGGACCCGGCCGCCGCGCACCTGCATGGCGGTGAAGTGGCCGTAGTTGGCCAGGATCGGATGGTACAGCTCCTCGAGCCTGGGCTCGCGGCCGTCGATCTCGACGCGGATCGGTGCCGTGTTCACGGTCGCCAACGATAGTGCGGGCGAACCCGGCGAGGGCGAGGCGGGCGGACCCCCGGTCGCCTTGAGGTGAGCGACCGGGGGGGTCGTCGCCGCGGTCAGGCGACGGGCGGCGCCAGATACGTGACCGGCTTGCCGCAGTAGCTCGGCGGCAAGGTGACGACCGGGGTGCGGCAGACCTGGACCACCACGCTGCTGATGCCCGTCGCGGCCGAAGTGCCGCCCAGGATGAACGCAAAGCTCGTCGTGGCGTTGTCGGCCGTGCGGGACTGCCGGCCCACCTCGGCGCCACCCGCGTAGGCGACGAACGTGACGGTGCTGGAGTACCCGTCGTCGCGGCAGACGGCCGCCGGGTCGCTCGGCAGGGGCCGGTCCGCCAGCTTGCCCGAGACGGCAACGCCGGCCGCGGGCAGCGGTGAGGCGGGGCCGTACTGCCAGCCCAGCGTGCCCTCGGTGGAGCCGTACCGGCAGCTGTCGCCGGAGTCGGCGGCGAACGGCCGCGTGATGACGGCGGCGTGGGCGACGGCCGGGAACGCGAGGGCGGCGACGGCCGCGGCGGCGGCCGGGATCGCGGCGAAGCGAGCTCGTCTCAACAACGGCTCCTCTCGTCAGGGTGTACGCATACATGGGAGATCTTCTATGCATGCCCCGCTTGATCGCAAGCGTCCGCCCCGGCGCTCACCGCACCGAGAGAGGGAGACTTCCAGCGTCAGCCGGACACCGCGCCGAGGCGCCGGGCGACCGCGTCGCGGACGGCCGCCTCCGTGGGCGTGGCGACCCCCGCCGCCTCCGCCATCCGCCGCAGCGACGTCATCGTGACACCCGGGAGCCGGCAGGCGGTGAACCGCTCGTACACCCCGAGATCGGAGTCGATGTTGAGCGCGAACCCGTGGCTGGTCACGCCGCCGCGGATGCGCATCCCGATCGACACGAGCTTGTGGTGCTCCGGCGTCCACACGCCGACGAGGCTGTCGGCGCCCTTGGGGGTGTCCCGGCGTACCGTCGCGAAACCCAGGTCGGCGAGGGCCGCGATGAGGCCGAGCTCGAGCCAGCGCACGAAGTCGCCGGGTCCCCGTTCACGCAGGTTCACGACCAGATAGCCGACGAGCTGACCGGGCCCGTGGTAGGTCGCGTGCCCGCCCCGGTCGACCTCGACGGTCTGCAGCGACCCGTCGTGCGGCAGATCCTCCGGCGATGTGTGCCGGCCGTACGTGACGACCGGCGGGTGGGTGAGCAGGAACAGCCGGTCGGGCGCGGCGCCGGCCTGCCGCTCGCCGACCCAGCCGCGCATCGCCTCGATCGCCTCCGCATAGCCGACCTCGCCCAGATCCACCCGCACCGTTTCCGTCACCGTTCGATTCTGCCTCGGCGCCGAGCCCCGCCGGTCGCGCGGCCCGGCATCGAACTCGGCGGCGAGCCACACGATCGGCGGCCCCGTCACCTCGGGCCGCGGGAGGTCGCGCCCCTCGCCGTGGCCGGTGTCCGCCGCGATGTCGTACCGGTCCGGGCGCCCAGGTGCTGGTAGCGCCCTGGTTTGATGCCCGTAGCCTGGTAGGGTCGAGATCATCTTGGCATCCTCCCCTGCCCTGACGGGTGGGCAGTCCCGTGGTGGACCTCGCTGTGACACGCGGGTGGACGCCGATCCGCCCCGGCGGCGAATCGGCACTGTCCCTGCCCCTGCTCCGCTGGGGTTCCGTTTCCTCCCCGGCCTGCGGGCCGGGGTCCGCACGGAAGGAATCAGATGAGAACCTCGAACGGCCTCCGGGTGCTGGTTGGATACGACGGCTCACCCGCGGCGAGCACCGCCATCGAAGCCGGCTCGCTCCTGCTGCCCGGCGCGCACGCCATCGTCGCCCACCTGTGGACCCCGCCGTACGCGGACGCGGGCCTGCGGCGGCGGCTGTGGACCGGCTCGCGCAACCTCGACACGTTCGTGGAGGCGGTCGAGCGCGAGGGCGGCCGCGAGGCCGAACGGCTGGCCGAGGTCGGGGTCAAGCTGGCCGTGGCCGCTGGCTGGAGCGCCGAGCACCTCGCGCGGCGCACATTCGGCGGCGAGGGCGTCCAGCTCGCGCAGATCGCCGACGAGACCGGCGCCGACGTCATCCTGGTCGGATCCCGCGGCCTGCACGCCGGGCGGGCCCTGCTCGGCAGCGTGTCCGACATGGTCGTGCACTACAGCTCCCGCCCGGTCATCGTCGTGCCCCACCCGCTGCTGCTGGAGGAGTACAGCGCCCTCGCCCAGGGTCCCGCGCTGGTCGGCTGGGACGACTCGCCGCACGCGGCGCAGGCGTGGCAGCGCACCCGCGAACTGTTCGCCGGCCGTCCGGCGATCGCCGCGACGGTCGGCCCCGACGGCGTGGCGACGGTCGTGCCGGACACACCCGACGCGGCGGGCGCGCCGCCGGCCGCGGAGCCGCAGGAGCACGGCCGCCACATCCGCGCGCGCACCGTGGCCGAGTCGCTCGGGGCGTGCGGCCGCACGAACGGGGCCGCCGTCCTCGTCGTCGGCTCCCGCGGCCGCTCGGCGACCCGCGAGATCCTGCTCGGCAGCGTGGCCAAGGCGACGCTGCACCGCGGCCACCGCCCCGTGATGGTGGTCCCCCAGAGCTGAGCGGCCGCCCTGAGCGACCGGCGTGACCGACGCGCCGGTCGGCGGCTCGGCGCCCTGCCGTCGGCCACCCGGCCGGTCCGTGGCGGCCGGGTACATTTGCAGCCCAGCGGGGGCGGCTCCCGGCCGCAGGTGCCCGCGAGCGCTGTGGTTGCCGCCGACGAAGTGCTGAGGAGCCGTGACACAGATCAGATCACCGCGCGGGCGCGGACCGCGGGCCCTGCTCCGCGAGGCTCGCTCGCTGCCGACGGTGTTGCTGCTGGCGTTCTGCCTGTTCGCCGGCATTCCCGCCGCCATCGGGCTGACCCCGGCCCAGGACCTGACGATCGCCGGCCAGGACCTGTCGGTGGGCGCGCGCGTCCCCAGCCTCTCGGTCTCCGGGCCGGCCCGGCTGGTGCAGATCGGCAACACGCGGCTCGACATCGCGCCGCTGGAGGTCTACGGGCCGCTGCGGCCGCAGGTGACGCTCGGGCCGATCCAGCGCAACGAGGCGGCCGCCGCCGCGGTCGACCCCGCGTCGGCCTCCCACACCCGCGGGACGGCGGTGTCCGCGCTCGGCACCGGTTTCCTGCGGTGGTACGGCTGGGCGACGCTCGGCCTGCTCGCCATCACCCTCGGCGCGACCGCGGTCGCCGCCTACATCCGCATCCTGGCCGTCCTGCGCCGGCAGAGCCGGGCGGTGCACCGGCAGGTCACGGTCGCGGAGGTGTGGCAGCGCGGCGCGGGGCAGTTCCGCCGGATGGCGTTCCTCGCCGTCGCGGTCACCATGCTGGGCTGGGCCGGCGCCGGGACGCTGGCGTACGCCGGCACGGTGCAGGGCCTGCAGGGCGTGCGGTCGCTGTCCGACCTCGTCGGCGCCGACCGCCTGCCGCCGCTGGCGGTGGGCCCGAAGGTCACCGGCTACACCGGCGCGGTGATCGGGGACTCGCGCGCGGCCCGGCTCGGCGGCGCCCCACCTTCCGGCGCCACAGAGGACGACACCGCCTGCGGCCGCAGCGCCGACTCCCTCGCCACGGAGCTTGGCAACCTTCGCGGCCAGCGGGTGCTCAACCTGGCCTGCTCCGGCGCCTCCATCCCGCGCGGCCTGCTCGGCCCGCAGGTCCAGGGCGGCCGCACCCTGCCCGCCCAGGTGGGGGTGCTGCAACAGGTGCAGGGGCTGAAGTACGTCGCGGTCGTGATCGGCCCGAACGACCTGTACTGGAGCGACTTCCTGCGGTACTGCTACGCCGTGTCCGACTGCCAGGACAAGTTCACCCAGGGCGAGTTCGACTACCGGCTGGCCGACTTCGACCGGGACTACGGCGACCTGCTGCACAGCCTCAACGACCTGCCCGGCCGCCCGCAGGTCATCGTCGTGACCTCCTACGACGTGTTCAACCCGGACGCGGCCTGCGCCGACGCGCGGGGCCCGGCCGGCGTCGCCGGGCTCAACCCGGACAACATCACCCTGCTGGCCAGCCGCAACAAGGGGCTCAACGAGGTGCTCAGCAGCGGGGCGCGCAAGTACGGGTTCAGCGTCGCCACCCCGCGGCTGGCCCCGCTGTGCACGGACGGCGGCGACCGGCTGGGCGCCGACCTGCAGGGGCTGCAGGGCACCGACCCCTTCCACCCGACCGGCATCGGATCGATCCGGATGGCCTCGGCGGTGGCTCAGGTCATCCGGCCGGACGCCCACGCCTGAGGTGGGTCCGGGTCAGTGGCGGTGGCGCTCGTAGCGGTCGTCGTCGGAGAAGGCCTTGGCCAGCAGCGCGGCGATCGCCACACCCACCACCGCGATGCCGACCTGCACGCCGATGACGAGCCAGTCGTACTCGTGGCCGCGCACGAGCAGGTGCTTGTCGCTGTGCAGGTCCCAGCGGTCCGCGGCCCAGGTGCCGGCCACGGCGGCGCCCATCCCGATGAGGACCGTGAGGATCAGCCCGATCGGCTGGCGGCCGGGTAGCAGGATCCGCGCCACGATCCCGATGACGGCGCCGAACACGATGGCGGCCACGTAGTCCTGGATGTGCACGGATTGCCTCCTCCTGCCGGGGGGTGTCTCACCGTGCATTGTTCCGCGCCCGCGCAACCGTGAAACGTGAGCGGAGCGTGCGACGGTGGCGAAGACGGGGGTGGGTGTGCCACCGGCGCGATGGGTCGGGCGCCCGGCTGGGCATGCGCGCGTACGGTGCGAGGTATCAGGCGATGCGAAGGGATGTCCCGTGATGCAGCAGCGCAGCTTCGACGTCGTGGTGGTCGGTGCCGGGCCCGGAGGCGAGGTCGCGGCCGGGCGGCTCGCCGAGGCCGGCCTCGCCGTGGCGATCGTGGAGGACCGCAAGGTCGGCGGCGAATGCTCGTTCTGGGCGTGCGTACCGTCGAAGGCACTGCTGCGCCCCGGCGAGCTGCTGGCCGAGGCGCGCCGGGTCCCGGGCGTGGTGGAGACGGTCACCGGGCCGCTGGACACGGCGGCGGTGCTGCGCCGCCGCGACGAGCTGATCAACGGGCTCGACGACAGCGGGCAGCTGCCGTGGCTGCGCGAGCGCGGCATCGCCCTGTTCCGCGGGCACGGCCGGCTGGACGGTGAACGCCGGGTGGTGGTCGGCGACGACGTGCTCGAGGCGCGGCGGGCCGTCATCCTCGCCGGCGGCACGTCGCCCGCGATGCCGCCGATCTCGGGGCTCGCCGAGGCCTCGCCCTGGACCAACCGGGAGGCCACCACCGCGCGGACGCTGCCCGGGCGGCTGGTCGTGCTCGGCGGCGGGGCGGTCGGGGTGGAGATGAGCCAGGCGTACGTCTCCCTCGGCACCAAGGTGACGCTCATCGAGGGCGAGCGGCGGCTGTTGCCGCGGGAGGAGGAGTTCGCCTGCGCGCAGGTGACCGAGTCCCTCGCGGAGCAGGGTGTGGACATCCGCACCGCGCAGACCGCGACCTCGGTGCACCGCGACGGCGACGCCGTGCTCGTCACGCTCGGCGACGGCGAGACCGTGGCCGGCGACGAGCTGCTGGTGGCGACCGGGCGGGTGGCGGACACCGGGGAGCTGGGGCTGGAGACGGTGGGGCTCTCCCCCGGCGGGTACATCAAGGTCGACGAGCACACCCGCGTCCCCGGCAAGGACTGGCTGTACGTAGTCGGCGACCTCAACGGCCGGGCACTGTTCACGCACATGGCGAAGTACCAGGCGGCGATCGCCTCCGGGCACATCCTCGGCCGGCCGATGGCGGCGACGCACCTCGCCGACGGCACCGGTGCCCCGCGGGTGATCTTCACCGATCCGCAGGTGGCGGCGGTCGGGCACACCACGGTCACGGCCGCGGCCGCCGGGCTGAAGGTGCGGGTCGTGGACCTGCCGACCTCCGGCAACGCGGGCGGCTCGTACTACGGCCGCGGCGCCCGTGGCACGAGCCGGTTCCTGATCGACGAGGTGCGCCAGGTGCTCGTCGGGGCCACCGTCACCGGCTCGGAGGTCGCCGACTTCCTGCAGGCGGCGACGATCGCGGTGGTGGGCGAGGTGCCGCTGGGGCGCCTGCGGCACGCGATCCCGGCGTTCCCGACGCGCAGCGAGATCTGGCTCTACCTCTTCAACGAGCTGGGCCTGTGAGCAACGGGGCCAGCTCCTCCAGTTGCCCCAGCGCGTCCTTGACATCGGCGCCCAGGGGCTGGATCAGGACGTGGTCCGCGCCCGCCTCGCGGTGGGCGTGCAGCCGCCGCACGATCTGCGCGGGCTCGCCCCACGCCACGATCGAGTCCACCAGGTGGTCGCTGCCGGCGCCGGCCACGTCCTCGTCGGTGAAGCCGAGCCGCTTGAGGTTGTTCACGTAGTTGGGCAGGGCCAGGTAGCCGGCGGTGTGCCGTCTGGCGGTCTCGCGGGCCACGGTGGGGTTCGTTTCCACGACGACCGCCTGCTCCGGGATGAGCAGCCGGTCGGGGCCGAGCACGGCGCGGGCCTGCGCCGTGTGCTCGGGCGGCACGAAGTACGTGTGCGCGCCGTCGGTGCGGTCCCGGGCCAGCTCCAGCATCCGCGGGCGCAGCGCGGCCAGGACCCGCGGCGCCGTCGCGGGCGGTGCGTCCGGCGTGCCGTCCATGTCGTCGAGGTACTCGCGCATGCGCTCCAGCGGCCGCTGGTAGGTCTGCCCGGTGCGGTCCACCAGCGGGGCGTGGCTCACGCCGAGGCCCAGGACGAACCGGCCCGGCCACGCGTCGGCGAGCGCGGCCGCGGCGGCCCGGGCGGTCGCCGGGTGCCGGGCCCAGATGTTGGCGATCCCGGCGCCGGCCACGATCCGGGACGTGGCGCCCAGCCACACCGCCTCCTGCACGAAGATGTCGTTGCGGCCGACTCCCTCGCCCTGCCACAGGGAGCCGTAGCCCAACTGCTCGATCCGGGCCGCCGCCGCGCGCTGGCTCGCGGCCGGCTCGCGCGACAGGGCGCCGAGCCACACGCCGGTCGGGCCGAGAGCCTGCCGGGCATCGGTCACGGTCTGCGATTCAGCCATGGTCCTCCCCTTCCCGTCGAAGGCCGGATCATTCCGATGTGGACACTTCCGGTCGGCTTCGATCCGCACCGTGTACCTACCGTCGGCGAGCCCACCGCGGCTCAGCGCTCGGTCTGCACGGTCAATGTAACCGGCCCGACCCGGATCGTGTCGCCCGCCGACACCTGGACGGCCGCGCGCACCGGGCGGTCGTTCACCGTCGTGCCGTTCGTCGAGCCGAGGTCGGTGACGGTCAGGGCCCGCCCGTCGTACTGCAGGCGAGCGTGCCGCCGCGAGACCCCCTCGTCGCGCAGGCGCAGGTCCGCCTGGCGGCCGCGGCCGATCACGGTGGCGCCGGCCTGCAGCGTGTACCGCCAGCCGTCCCCGACGAGCAGCCCGATGCCCCGCCCGGCCTCGTCGCCGCGGCGGGTCCGGGCCTTGCGCACGTCGGCGACGACCCGGAACTGCCCCGCCGGCATGTCCTCGTCGGGCCGCAGGTCGACGAGGACCTCGTCGGCGACGCCCCAGCCCTGCGCGGCCAGCCACTCGGCCTGAGAGCTGGCCAGCGCCGGCGCGTATGAGCTCAGGTGCTGGTGGTCTGCCGGAGCGACGAGCACGAGGTAGCTGTTGGGAGCCAGGGTCTGCTCGCCGACCTCGGCCTCGCGCTGCATGGCGCGCAGGATCGTCAGCCGGTGCGGCAGACTCATGCGCGCGAGTCTAACGGGGCGGGTGCACGGCGACGGGCGGGCGAAGCGTCGTTTGGTGCTGCGGTGACCGGGTAGGCGAGCCGAGGTGGATATCTTGCGCCGCCCCGCTCGGCGCCGGCAGGGCGAGGTCAGCGTGGAGGGCGTCGCCCTGGGCGCCGTGCACGAGTTCGTGGCCGGACGGCTCGACGACGCGGGCCAGGCGGCGCTCGCCGATCAGATCGCGGCGCTGATCGGGCAGCCCAAGCCGCCGTCGACCCCGATCGCGTCCGCGCTGCGGCGGGTCATGCAGCACGTGGGCGGCGACGAGGAGCTGCTGGCCTGGCTGGACCGGTTCCCGGGCCGCCCGCAGCTGATCGCCCGCGTCCTCGGGCTGGTCGCGCTGCTGGACCGCTTCGGCGACCGGCTGGCCGTGGTCTCGGTGCTGCGGGAGCTGCGGGAGCGCGCGCCGTATCCCAAGGACCTCGCCGGCCACCTGCCCGCCGTCACCGATGAGGAGACCCTGCCGGGACTCAGCGGCGAGATCAAGATGCTGCTGGGCGAGGACGATCTCGCCGACGCCGGCCGGGTCGCGCTGGCCGGCGCGACCTTGCTCACGAAGATCGCGCCGCGGGTCGCGGACGTTCCCGGCGTGGAGGGGCTGGGCTCACCGGCCGAGCGGTCGCGGCAGGGACTCGAGGAGGCGCTGAGGGCGCTCGAAGAGGTGCGGTAGGCCGACGGGCGTACCGCTTGCCAGGCGCCCGCACACGCACAGAGGGGAGAGCACGGCCATGACGGCGAACAAGCATTGGACGGTCGACATCGTCATCGGCGAGCACGACGGCCAGACCCACGCGGAGGCGCGCCTGAGCGCCGAGGAGGACGCGCTCATCACGGGCGCCGGGGACGCGCACCTGCACCCGGCGGACGACAACATCCCGGAGATCGGCGACGAGCTCGCCGCAGCCCGGGCCCTGTCCGACCTCGGCCACCAGCTCCTGCTGACGGCCGCCGCCGACATCCAGGCGGTCACGGATGAGCCGGTCCGGCTGGCCGGCTGACGGCCGCCACGACCACTCCCCCGCCTCCGGGCGCGGCGTGACGCCGCGCAGGACCAATACGCTCAGTCAAGCCACCGCACCGAGTCGGTGACGGTCCGCCACGGGGCGAGGTTGTCGGAGCCGTACGGGCCCGCGAGCGTGACGATGAGCAGCCGCCGGTCGTGCCAGAACTCGTACCGCTCGACGTCGTCGTTGACGATCTTGCCGGTGACCGGGTCGGCGGGGGCGTCAGCGCGGTAGGTGACCAGCAGGGCCGTGCCACCACGGCGCGGCACGGTCGACACCGAGCCGGCGGCGAAGCCGGGCGTCGCACCGGCCAGGGCGGCCAGCGCGGCGGTCCCGTCGGCGGTCGTCGGCGCGGCGAGGCTGCTGCCGAGGGTCACGGTGATGGTGTTGAGCTTGTCGGTGAACGTGGCGGTGTCGGCGGTCTCTGTGCGCGTCCAGCCCTCGGGGACCTCGATGGCGTACTGCTGCCCGGCCGGCCGGTATTCGACGAACCCCTTGTCGCCGGGGATGCCGCCGGTGCCGCCGGTGTCAGCGCTGGTCCCGCCGCAGCCGGCGAGCCCGACGAGCGCGGCGACGCCGGCCACGGCGAGGATGGAGGCGTTGTCCATAAACCGGGACCCTAGGGGCAAAACACTGAAGGAACCCTGAACGTCCCTCACCGCCGCCCTCGCCGGATTCCTCGCGACGTGGCCCGGGGGCCTGGCTCCCGATCCTGTGACCGGCCGGTTACTCGGGCATGCGCAGGCGCAGCAGGGCGCCGCCGGAAGGGGCGTCCTGCACCGTCAGGGTGCCGCCGTGGGCGGTCACGATGTCGCGGGCGATCGCCAGGCCCAGGCCGGTGCCGCCTGCGGTGCGGGAGCGGTCGTCGTCGAGGCGGACGAACCGGTCGAAGATGCGCTGCCACTGCTGCGCCGGGACACCCGGGCCGTCGTCGGCGACGGTCAGCTCGGCGGTACCCCCGTCCGAGCGCAGCGTCAGCTCGACCGACTGCTTCGCGTGCCGGGCCGCGTTGTCCAGCAGGTTGCGCAGGACCCGCTGCAGGCGGTGCGCGTCGCCGCTGACCCGCACCGGCGCGACACGCGCGGTGACGCGCAGGTCCGGGCGCTCGGCGACGAGGCGGTCACGCTCGGCGTACACCAGGTCGTCGAGGTCCACGTCCTCGGCGCGCAACTGCAGTCCCTTCTCGTCGACCCGGGCGAGCAGCAGCAGATCGGAGATGAGGCGGGCCATGCGCTCGCTCTCGCGGTGCATGCGGGTCACGTGCGCGCCGGCCGCGGGCGGCAGGTCGGCGGCGGCGAGCAGGTCGAGGCCGGCGTGGATGGTGGACAGCGGGCTGCGCAGTTCGTGCGAGGCGTCGGCGACGAACCGGTGCTGCGCGGCGGTGGCGGCCTCGATCCGGTCGAGCATCGTGTTCATCGTGGTGGCCAGCGCCGCGATCTCGTCGCCGGTCTGCGCTACCGGCAGCCGGTTGTGCAGGCTGCGGCCCGTGATGGTCTCGGCCTGGCGGCGCATCGCGTCGACCGGGCGCAGCGACCGCCCGACGAACAGGAACGTGGCCACGCCGACGGTGAGCGTGAGCAGCGGCAGGCCGACGGCCAGGGCGCCGACCGCCGCCTCGGTGCCGTCGTCGATCTCGTCGATGGACTGCCCGACCAGGATGGTGCGCGGCCCGGCGGCGGTGGTCACGCCGAGGGCGGTGATGCGGAAGTACTGGTTGTGCGCCACGCTCAGCCGCCGCTGCTCCTGCTCGGTCGCGTTGGCCGGGGGCCGCAGCGCCGAGATCGGCCCGACGCCGGAGATCGCGGCCGAGGCGGCCACCACCCGCCCGGTCGCGTCGACGACCTGCGCGATGGTGCGGTCGCGCGGCGACGGGCTCAGCACGGCCAGCAGCGTCACGCGGTCGCCGTCGTCCAGCGCCCCGGCGATCTGCGCGGCGCGGTCGCTGGTGTTCTGGTCGACGTTGCCGGTGAGGATGAACCGTGCCGCGACGACGAAGGTGACCCCGGTGAGCACGGAGGCGACCGCGACCACGGCCGAGGCGGCCAGGGCGGAGCGCATCCGCACCCCGAGCCGGTTCCGGATCCGCTCCACGACACCTCGCATGCCCCGACGCTAGTGGTACGGACCTGAAGAGGTCCTGAGCACCGCCCGCTCCCTGTGCGGCCCGTCGCGGGGCCGTGAGCGAACTATGGCCGCCACGGCCCCCGGCGGGCCATCGGGGAGGCCCCTGAACGTCCCCCGAAGTCAGGCGGCCGTGACCAGGTCTTCAAGCTGCTCTCAGGATCGGCGCGCCAGGATTGCGCTCCATGCACCCGATGCACCTTCTGACCTATCCCGAGGCGATCGTCGTCGGGCTACTGCAAGGCGTGACCGAGCTGTTCCCGGTGTCCAGCCTGGGCCACAGCGTCCTGCTCCCGGCGCTGATCGGCGGCCGGTGGGCCCGCGACCTGAACGTCTCGGCCCCCGAGTCGCCGTACCTCGCCTTCGTCGTCGGCCTGCACGTGGCCACGGCCCTGGCCCTGCTGTTGTTCTTCTGGCGCGACTGGGTTCGCATCCTCGGTGGGTTCTTCTCCTCGATCCGGTACCGCCGGGTCGCCACCCCCGAGGAGCGCCTCGCCTGGATGATCATCGTGGCGACCATCCCGGTCGGCATCACCGGCCTGCTGCTCGAGCACACCTTCCGCGCGGTCCTGGGCCGCCCCGCTCCCGCGGCCGTGTTCCTGACCCTCAACGGCCTGGTCCTGCTGGGCGCCGAGCGCCTGCGCCGCCGTGCGGAGCGCGAGGCGGCGGCCGCGGTGGTGCTCGCCCCCGCGATGGCCGAGGTCACCACGGGCGGCGGGCACCGCAGCCCCGCCGCCGCCGTGACCGCGCCGGACCGCACCACCGGCGACCCGGACGAGCGCCTGGCGTCCGGCACCTTCTGGCGGGCCGTGCAGATCGGGTCGGCCCAGATCCTGGCCCTGCTGCCGGGCATCAGCCGCTCGGGCGCGACGATGGGCGCCGGCCTGCTCAAGGGCCTCTCCCACGAGGACGCGGCCCGGTTCTCGTTCCTGCTGGCCACGCCGGTCATCCTGGCCGCTGGCGTGCTCAAGCTGCCCGACCTGTTCGGCCCGCTGGGCGACGGGATCCACGGCCAGGTGCTGGCCGGCAGCGTGGCCTCCTTCATCGCGGCGTACCTGGCGGTGCGGTTCCTGACGAAGTACTTCGAGCACCGCACCCTGAAGCCGTTCGCGATCTATTGCATCGCCGCCGGCCTGGCGAGCCTCGCCTGGCTCGCGCTGCGCTGACCGTTGCCCTCGATGATGCCGGGCTTGTTGCAACCTATTGGCAAGAGCAGGTACGTTGCAGTGGTGAGATCACGGGACACCGGCCATCGGAGTTCGCGGTCTCACTCGCGGACGTCCCGCCGGTGGCGGGACGCACGGGGCCGGGCGGCGCTCGATGCGATGGTCCTCAGCCCGACCGGGCGCCGCCGTCCCTGAGCTGTGCCGGCGTCGAACACACCGGGCGTTCGGCGTCGCCTCAGACCCGGCGCCCGCCGGACCGTCGCGCTCACCGCACGCCGGGTCGCCACGGCTAGCCGCCCGCTCATCCGGCCCGGCCGCCACGGCGCCTGACCGTCTTGCGGGCGGGTGGCGAGGGCCGGGGTCGGGCCGCCGGCACGCACGACAGCAGGGCCGCGCCGAGGGCCAGCACCTGGACGCCGACGGAGCCGGCCGGGTCGTCGCGCTGGCGTACCGGGTCGACGAGGCCGTGCGGGTCGACGATGACGTCCTCGGTCTCGCCGCAGGTGTCGCCGTCGGGCACGGGCAGGCCGCCCGGGATCCGCGTGCCGTCCGGGCGGGCCAGGACGCACTCGACGTGGTAGCCCGGGTCCCGCAGGCGCTTGGTGCGCTCGAGGCGCACCCGGGTGGCGTGCACCGGCTCGCCGTCGATGGCCACGACGGTCGCCGCGAAACCGCCGACCATGTTGACCATCGCGGCGGCCAGGCCGAGCGCCATCGTCACGATCAGCCAGACCGGGCGGTACCGCCCCAGCGCGATCTGGACCAGGACCCCCACGTCGGCCTCGTGGTCGGCGGCGTTCCCGGGCGGGGAGTCCGATCCCCACCGGCGCCCGAACAGCCGCTCCGGGTCCCAGAATGCCACCAGCGTGGGCACCGCGAGGACGGCGACGAAGACGTACGCGAAGGCGGAGTAGGGCACCACGGCCAGCCCGCCGAGCGCGGCGACGAGCCAGCCGGCCACGACCGCGGCCATCAACCGGACCGTGTTGCGGTTCACCGTCCTATGATCACAAACGCGTCAACGGCGGCGGGCGAAGGTCGCGGCGCAGGCCACGCGCGGCGGGTCGAGGCGGTGTTCGGCGGTGCCGGGACGCCGCATATGGTCTTGGTGCGCCGGGCGTCGGGTGCCGCGGCGGGCAACGCCGAACCGGGTGCCGGAGGGACGTCGAGCATCTCGTTGAAGGTCGGGGTCGGCCTGCCCCAGCTCAAGAGCTTCGACCCGGTCACCGCGGTCACGCGGGCGGCGCGGGCGATCGGCTTCGACAGCGTGTGGGTCTTCGAGCGGCTCCTGCTGCCCGAGGACCAGAGCGGCGAGCCCGGCCTGTACGGGATGCCCGGCGTGCCGTGGCCGCAGCGCTACGGCGGAATCCTCGACCCGCTGGTCGCGCTCACGCTGGCGGCCGCGGCCACGGACCGCGTCGAGCTGGGCACGTGCGTGCTCGTGGCGCCGCTGCACGTGCCGGTGCGCCTGGCGCGGACGCCGGCGAGCATCGACGCGGCCTCCGGCGGGCGGCTCGTCGCCGGGCTGGGCACCGGGTGGAGCATCGACGAGTTCGCGGCGGTCGCCCCGCGGCCGTTCGCGGAGCGTGGCGCCGCGCTCGACGAGTTCCTCGACATCGCCGCGGCGGTGTGGGGCGCCGACCCGGTGTCGTTGCGCAACGAGCGGTACGAGATCGCGCCGACCGAGGTCGGCCCCAAGCCGGCCCGCCGCATTCCGGTGTACGTGGGCGGCCACTCGGACGTGGCCCTGCGCCGTGCCGCGCGACGCGCCGACGGCTGGTTGCCGACCGGGTTGCCGCCCGCCGCGGTCGGCGGCGTGCTGACGCGGCTGCGGCAGATGACGGCCGACGCGGGCCGGGACCCGTCGGCGATGGGCTGCACGTTCCAGGTCGGCGTCAGCAGCACGGACGAGGTGCCGTCGCAGGGGCGCAAGCCGTACACCGGCAGCGTCGAGCAGATCGTCGGCGACATCGCGCGGCTCGCCGAGGCCGGGGTCGACCACGTCTTCGTGACGGTGGCGAACGTGGCCCGCGACATGGACGAGTACGTGGATGTGGCGGCGGACTTCCACGCCCGGATCCGGGCCGCCGGGCTGTAGGCCGGCGCGGCACCACCGGCCTGCGCGTGAGCGCCCACTCGTCGATCATCCACTGTGGACTCTGATTGGCTGAACCGGTTGTGAGCTGGTAAGATCCTTTACTCACGGCGAATGCGGCGCGACGGGAGGTAGCGAACGGGATGCGAGTCAGCCCCGCGCTGCGCGCCGTCGCGGCCACGATCGTCCTTGGCGTCTGCGCGCTGCTGCTCGGGCTCACTCAGGCCCATCACGCCGTGCCCGGCGACACGTTCCAGGTTGTGCGGGCCGCACACACGGCGGTCATTCCCGGCGCCGACACGTCGCAGGGGCGCAAACACTTCCAGCCACGGGACGGGGCATCGTCCGGGCCACGCTGGTTCGCGCTGGCGGCGTCCTCGATCGACCTCGAGCCCTGCCTGACAGCCTCCACCGCGGCACGGTCCGGCGGCGGCGCCCACGCCGGGCGGGCGGCCGAGACCGCGGGCTGCCGGGGCCCACCCATTTCCTCCTGAAGCGCAAGCACCCTGAAGCCGTGACCCTCTCGGGTCGACGGCTGTCCTGTCTTGTCTTGTCTTTCGGAGGTACCCCCATGTCCTACATACCCACACACCACACCCACGCCGCGGCTCAGCACGCACCGCCGGGCACCGCGTGAGCGCGATCGCGGCGATCGCAATCTTCACGATCGCCTTCGTCCTCATCGCCACGGAGAAGGTCAACCGCGTCGCGGTCGCGCTGAGCGCCGCGGGGCTGATGGCCCTGCTGGGCCTCGTACCGGGCGAGGACGTCTTCTTCTCCGAGCACGCCGGCATCGACTGGAACGTCATCTTCCTGCTGCTCGGCATGATGATCATCGTCGGTGTCATCAAACAGACCGGGCTGTTCGAGTTCCTCGCGATCTGGGCGGCGAAACGGTCCCGGGGGCGGCCGTACAAGCTGCTCGTGCTGCTGATGGTGATCACCGCCGTCGCCTCGCCGTTCCTGGACAACGTGACCACGATCATGCTGGTCGCGCCGGTGACCGTGCTGGTGTGCCGGAAGCTGGGCATCCCCGCCGCGCCGTACCTGATCGCGGAGGCGCTGGCCTCGAACATCGGCGGGGCGGCGACGCTCATCGGCGACCCGCCGAACATCATCATCGGCAGCCGGGCCGGGCTGACGTTCAACGACTTCGTCATCCACATGGCGCCGATCGTGGTGGTGCTGTTCATCCTGTTCGTCCTGCTGGCCTGGGTGATGTTCCGCAAGCGCTTCGAGTACCACCCGGAGCGCGTCGCCGAGATCATGGCGCTCGACGAGCGGGCGGCGATCAAGGACCGCAACCTGCTGGTGCGGTGCCTGGTCGTGCTGGGCCTGGTCGTGGCAGGCTTCTCGCTGCACGCGGTCATCCACGTCGAGCCTGCCATCATCGCGCTGCTCGGCGCGGGCCTCATGGTGCTGGTCTCACGCGTCGAGACCTCCAAGTACCTGGAAGAGGTCGAGTGGTCGACCCTGGTCTTCTTCATGGGCCTGTTCGTCATGGTGGGCGCGCTCGTGGAGACGGGGGTCATCCACCGGATCGGGATGTGGGCGACCTCGCAGGTCGGCGACAACTACCTCACCGCCGCCACCGGGCTGCTGTTCGGCTCGGCCGTGCTGGGAGCGTTCTTCGACAACATTCCGTACGTCGCGACCATGGCCCCGATCGTCGGGGACATCGTGGCCACGACGGCCGACCCGGAGACGGGGCGGTCGCTGTGGTGGGCCTTCGCGCTCGGCGCCGACCTCGGCGGCAACGGTACGGCGATCGCCGCCAGCGCCAACGTCGTCGTGCTCGGCATCGCCGCGCGGGCCGGGGAGCCGATCAGCTTCTGGCAGTTCACCCGCTACGGCATCGTCACCACGGTCATGACCACCATCGTCGCGTGGGTCTACGTCTGGCTGCGGTACTTCTCGTGACGACCCATGAGGGAGGCAGCATGCAATCCGTCCGCACCCCCCTGCCGGGGGTCGGCTCACTGCACGTCCTGCACCTGCATGACGGGCAACGCATCGGCGTCATCCGCCACCACGACCACCGGCGGGAGGTCGTGGTCTACGACCCGGCCGACGCCGGTACCCGGCTGACCAGCACCCTGCTCACGGCCGTCGAGGCGCAGGTCCTCGCCGGGCTGGTGGAGTCGGACGGCCCGCAGGTGCACTCGGCGCGGCTGGAGCGGGTCAGCGCCGACCTGACCGTCGTGCAGGTGATGATCAGCGCCGAGTCGTCCTGGCTGCGACGGCCGGTCGGCGACATCGCCGTCGACGGCGCCGTGATCGCCGCCGTCATCCGCGACGAGCGGGTGCTCCCCGCCGATCCGCGGCCCCAGTGCGAGCCCGGGGACGTGCTCGTCATCGTCGGGCGCCCGGACGCGGCACTGAAGGTGCTGGACGTGCTGCTCGCGGGGTAGCCGGTCCGGGCTCGGGCGGACGCCTCACCACCGGGGCGTCCGCCGCAGCGGCGGAGGGTCAGGACCGGGGCCCTGCGGCGCGGCGGGCGCGGTAGGCGGCGGCGTTGGCACGGTTGCCGCAGCCACCCTCGCAGAAGCGGCGGGACCGGTTCTTGGACAGGTCGACAAGGACGTCGTCGCAGTCGTCGCCGGCGCAGACGCGCAGCCGGTCCAGCTCCTTCATCCGGATCACGTCCAGCATCGCCATCGCGAACTCGACCTGCATGCGCACGTGCAGGTCGGCGTCGGGCGGCGTGGCGTGCATGTGATAGTCCCAGCCGTCGTGCTTGACGAGCTGGGGCAGCGCGTCGGCCTCGCGCAGCATCGCGTTGACGAGCTCGGCCGCCTCGTCCTCCCCCGCCCTCCACAGGCGGGAGAGCCTCGGGCGCAGCGCCCGCACGGCCTCCAGCTCCGCCTCGTCGTGGCGGCGGCGGCCGGTCCAGTTCCACGGGGCCAGGAACGCGTCCAGCGCCGCCACGTCGGGCAGCAGCTCCTCGCCGGTGCCGGTGTTCACGGTGGCGGCCGCGGCGACGAGCGCCTGCTCGGTGTCATGAGCAAAGAGCACCTTGACTCCTTATTCTGATCCGCACTACCGTTCGCGTCATGAGCGTAACGCGTTTTGCCGGTGACGCGCGCTCGAGGGGCGCCCTCGGGCTCGGGATCGCGCTGCTCTCGGCAGCGGCGTTCGGCACCGCGGGCCCGTTCGCCGGGTCCCTGATGGCGACCGGGTGGACGCCGGGGGCCGTGGTCACGGTTCGCATCGGCATCGCGGCGCTGGTGCTCACCCTCCCGGCCCTGGTCTCGCTGCGCAACCACCGCGGGCTGCCGCGGCGCGCGCTGGCGCAGGTCCTCGCCTTCGGGCTGGTCGCGATCGCGGGCGGCCAGCTGACCTTCTTCAACGCCGTCCAGCGGCTCGACGTCGGGGTGGCGCTGCTCCTGGAGTACAGCGGAATCCTCCTCGTCGTCGCGTGGCTGTGGCTGCGCCACGGACAGCGGCCACGACGGCTGACCGTCGCCGGCGGCATCGCCGCCCTGGCCGGCCTGGTCCTGGTCCTCGGCCCCGGGGGCGGCGGCCTCGACCCGATCGGCGTGCTCTGGGCGCTGCTCGCCGGCGTCTCCCTCGCCGTCTACTTCACGATGGCCTCGCGCGGCGACGGCGCGCTGCCGCCACTGACCCTGGCGTGGGCCGGCATGCTCGTCGGGGCGCTGGCGCTGGCCGCCTGCGCCGCGACCGGGCTGCTGCCGTTCCACGTCGGCGCGGCCACGGTGACACTGCTCGAGCGCCGGGTGAGCTGGGTCGTGCCGGTCGCGGGTCTGGCCCTGATCGCCGCCGCCCTCGCCTACGCCGCGGGGATCGCCGCCTCCCGGCTGCTCGGCGCCCGGGTCGCCTCGTTCGCCGGCCTCACCGAGGTCCTCTTCGCCGGGCTGTTCGCGTGGGTGCTGCTCGGGCAGGCCCCGGGCGCGTGGCAGTTCGCGGGCGGGCTGGTCGTGCTGGCCGGCATCGCGCTGGTGCGCGCCGACGAGCGGACCCCGCCGCCCCGGGAGGGCGACGACCAGCCCGCCGCCGTCGCCGAGCTGGTCGGCCCCGCCGGGTGACGTCCTCGGACCGGCCCTACCTGATCGGACGGCCCTCGCCCGGTCGTGGGGTCAGTTCCTTGGGAGGGTCGGCGTCGAGGAGGGCGAGCAGGCGGGCGAGGAGGGCGTCTAGCTCCTCGCCGACCTCGGCAATGCGGGCGTCGCCGTAGCTGGCGAACAGCAGGCTGGGCTGGTCGACGGCCAGCCGGGTGCCGCCGCCGGGGTCGGTATAGAGCAGCGTGCGCAGCGGGGCGTGCAGCATGACCGACGGGTCGTGGCGGTACATCCGCTCGGCGATGGTGTGGTTGCCCATGAGGTACTGCATCGCGCTCCACGACCGCGCCGAGCCGGCCATCACGGCGGCGATGTCGGCGGTGTAGTAGCGCATGAACCCGTGCGGGGCGTTGCTCCCGGCCAGCTCCAGCTTCTGCGCCCACGAGCCCGACCGGTGCAGCGCGGCGAGGTCGGCTTCCGGGACGAGGGCCTCGTAGTGCTCCCGCGCCCGTTCGTACGTGTGCGGAAGGGCCACGACGAGCCGCCGGTCGGGATGGTCGATGACGGTGTTGAGTGTGGACACGTGGCGTTGTTCTGCCCGCTGCCGGCCCGATCTAACGGATTGCCGTCCCGGGTGATCGTTCGGGTGTGGTCGGCACACACGGCGGTACGGCGGCATGGCGCGCGCCAATGTGGACAGTGACGGCACCCGACGCGGACGACAGGTACGGGAGGGCCATGGTGCTGCTGGGCCTGCGAGTGCCTGCTCCGGTCTCCGGTGCGGTCGGCTTGGCCGTCGGGGTGGCGGGCCGGCTGACCGGCGGGGGCCGTGATGTGTGGGCGCGTCCGGGCAGGCTGCACATCGAGACGCACGGCGTGCACGGGGTGGACGGCGCGCGGGTGGCCCGCCGGGTGGAGCGGGCGTTGGAGCGGCATCCGGGGGTGGTGTGGGCGAGGGTGAACGCGCCGGCGTGCCGGGTGGTGGTCGAGGTGGCCGATCCGCCGCCGCCGCGCCGGGAGTTGGTGGCGCTGGTGACGCGCGCCGAGTCGGCCCCGGCGAGCGTGGACGAGGAGCTCGCCGAGGAGGAGCTGCGCCACCCTGCCGAGGGTCTGCGACGTAGCGGTGTGCTGGCGAACCTGGCGGTCGACGCGGTCGCGCTGGGACTGGCGGGCCTTACCCGGGTGGCCCTGTGGGCGCCGCTGCCCGCCGAGTTGGCGGGCCTCGTGTCCGCCGTCGAGCTGCATCCCCGGTTACGGGAGCTGGCCGCCAGACGGCTGCATGGGCAGGAGCGGGCGGAGTCCCTGGTCTCCATGGCCGCCGGGCTGGCGCAGGCCCTCTCGGTCGGCGGGGCGGGCGTGGTGGTGGACATCGCCGAGCGCGTCGGCCGGTGGCGGGAGGCCCGCGCGGATCAGCAGGCGTGGCGTGCGGCGGAGCCGCGGCTCATCCGTGGTCCGCGCGACGCCGGGGCCGACCCGGTGGCGGTCGAGCGCCCGTGCCCGCTGCCGGACGGTCCGGTGGAGCGCTACCAGCGGCGGGTGCTAGCCGGCGGGGCGGGCGTCGTGGTGGCGGCCGCGCCGCTGGTCGGGCTGCGGCGTGCGGCGGCGGTGGGGGTCGCGACGCTGCCCAGGGCGGCCGAGGCGGGTCGTGCCGCGTTCGCGTCGCATCTGGGGCTGGCGCTGGCCCGCGACGGTGCGTTGGTGATGGATCGGGCGGTGCTGCGCCGCCTGGACCGGCTGGACACGCTGGTGCTGGACAGCGTGGCACTGCGCTCGGGTCGCTGGGCGCTGACCGACCTGGTTCCGCTCGCCGGCGCCGACCCCGGCGAGGTGATCGAGCACGGTTCCGCACTGTTCGCGGCCGAGAACCCGTGGGATGTCCGGGAGGTCGGCGAGTGGACGCTGGCCCCGGTCGACAAGCTGGAGCTGCGTGGACGCGCCGGGGTCCGGCAGCGGCGAGGGCTGGCTGACGCCGGCGCCGAAGTGGTGCTGGGCCTGGCCCGCCGGAGCCGGCTGGAGGCTGTGCTGGCGGTCGAGGCGGATGTCGTACCCGGGCTTGACACAGTCATCGACGCGGCCCGCCGCGCCGGGCTCAGGATCGTGCTGGCCACGGACGAACAGCGGCCGCGGGCCGGCTACGCCGACGCCCTGGTGACCCGCGGCGGGAGTCTGGTAGGCGTGATACGCGACATCCAGGCCGCCGGCGGGGTGGTCATGCTGCTGTCCGCAGACCGGCGGGCGCTGGCCACGGCGGACTGCGGGCTCGGCCTGCACGTCGATGGCTCACCGCCGCCGTGGGGCGCGCACGTGCTCATCGGCACCGAGCTAGGCCCGGCGGCGCTGCTCGTGGAGGCGGTGGCGGCGGCCCGCCGCGTGGACCGGGACTGCATAGCGCTGTCGCAGGCGGCCACCGGCATCGGCGCGCTCGCCGCGCTGGGAGGCGGGGCCATGCGCCCTGCCGCCCGCAGCCTCGGCGTCGTCAACGTCGGTGCGGCGCTGGGATTCGCCGACGGCGTCTGGCGCGCTCACCGTCTGCACACCGATCCAGGCCGGCACATACGGCCGGCCGGCGCCGCCGAGCCGAGGCCGCGAGCCGGGGACGATGAGGACCACCGCCTGCCCGCGGGCCCGAGCTGAGCGGCCGCTGCTCAGCTCGGCCGCTCGCTATCCGGAGTAGAACGGATCGACCGGGAAGTGCGACCGGGAAGCCGTCCACCGCCGAACAAACCCCAGGCCAACACCCGTCCGACCACCCTCGGCAACCCGAATGCCCGGCGGCCGGGCAAGGCAACAATCGCTGGTCTCGGCCACCGGGGAGAGCTGGTCGGTTTATGCCGACGTCAGAGGCCCTTCAGGACACGATCAAGTGCCGACCGGCCTGCGGGCCCCCAGTCCTTGGGGTGGGTGCCGAAGTCCGAGGCACCTGGCGCATCGGCGGGTGCCTCCACGTGCAGCGCTTTGAGGAACGCCGCCAACATGTCGGCCGCATGGTCGCCGCGGACGATCGTGCCGTGGTCCAGGGGCGTGCCTTCGACCCATGTCATGACCGTCCACATCTTGGGGAAGCGCTCGGACGGCGTACCGCTCCGCACAGGAGTCGGGATCGGAAGCGGCAGGCGTGAGCTCAGCGCTGGCAGCCAGCGGCGCTCCTTGAGCTGGAGATCGGGGCTTTTGTCCATCCGCTGCATCCGGACGGCCAAGTCGGTCCCGAGGCGCCACATCTGGTTTCCCCAGCCGCCCGCCACCTCGCGGATGGGCAGATCGGCCAGGTCCGGATGCTGCTCCCGCAGCAAGTCGCGGACCAGATCTTCGCTGACCTCAACCTCGGACTCAATCACGAGAAGTCACGGTACTTAACCTTCATGACCCTGACAGGACGGTGGCAAGGGGTGGGTCCCAAAGACACGCCATAGAAATCGGCGAAAGAGGCCTGGGCCCGAAACCCACGCCCAAGCGGGACCATCACCAGCGCTCAAAACCAGCTACGCGATTTCGTCGCGTGCGCGGACAGCTACCGGGGCGCGTCATAGCGTCGATGGTGGCCGCCATCGAGGACCCGGAATCCGCACTGCACGCCGCGTGCGTCACGATGCGGGCCGTGGGCGCCCGGCTCCTCGCCCGAGCCCAGGCCGCAGGCGCCGCGCGAACCGACATCGACGGCACCGACCTGTACGCACTGGCCGGAGCGCTCGCATGGGTCGGCGACCAGCCCGCGCTCGCGCCCCGCGCCGATCACCGCTTCGACATGTCCCATTTTGCGTGACCAGTCGCGGGCGGGGACGGAGCCGACGCCGCGGCGGCAGCGGACGACGTGTCCGCCGCGGCGACTGCGGGCGAACCAGTGTGCGCAGCGGTGGTGTCGGTCGATGCTGTCCTGGTAGGCCTTGGTGATGGTCTGGTTGCCGAAGCCGGGCAGGGTTCGGTAGGTGGTCGGGGCAGGCCGGGTTGTCGCCAGCAGTCGTCGTCAATCCCGAAGGACCACCGGTTCGCACGATGGTGTGGTCGGTGGGCCGCCAGGGACTCGATCCGGCAACGTCCGTGCTGGTCAGCTGGCTCGGCTCCCCCGCGAACGCCAATGCCCGCTCTGGATCGGACGCGGAAATTCCTGAGCCGTACGACTCCGTCCGTGCCAGGTAGCGAACACCCGAGCACCCAGCGAGCAACCGGTCACGTGAAGCCCACGCCCGCACGGACCCTGCAGTCTCGCCTGCATCCGGATCCGTCGAGACAAGGCAGCTACAGTGCGTTACGGCCTGACCGGCGGGGGTGCTCATGCCGCCGATCGCGCTATCCGGCTCGCCGACCACCGTCACGATCCGTACGTCGTCGCGGCGGCCCCGATCTGCGAGTCGGGGCGCGCTCGCGTCGATGTCCGTGCGTGGGATCTTGTCAGGGTGAATCGCTATTGCCGCGGCGCTCCTGGAGGCGGCGCTGCTCACGGCGGACCTCCGCGAAGGACTCCCGCTCGCGCACGAGCCACTCCGGCGGGTCGGCGGCCAGGGCTGCGATCTGCGCGGTGGTGAGCGCCTCGGTGATGCCGCCGCGAGTCAGGCCGCTGTTGGACACCCGCAGACGCGCGGCGACCACGCTGCGCGGATGCGGCCCGTCGCGGCGCAGGTCGGCCAGCCACTGCGGTGGGTTGCGCTGCAGTTCGTCAAGCTCGTCGCGGGACACCTGGCGCTCCTGGAACTCCTGCGGGGTGGCCGGCAGGTACACGTCCAGTTTCTGCGCGGCCGTCGCGGGCTTCATCAGCTGGGGCTGCTTCGACTTGCTCACCCGGTCAGGGTAGCGGCCGGGTGAGCGGTAGGCTGGCGCGGGAGGTGCCGTGCCCAGCAACGAGGATTCCCGCCCAGTGGCGTTCCGGCTCGCGATCGTTCCCGGCGTCGTCATCGACCGGTGGGCGCGCACCTGGTCGGAGCGCGTGCCGCGGACCGCCCTGCAGCTCGTGCCCGCCGAGGCCGCGGAGGCGACCGGGCTCATGCCGCAACTGGCGGACGCCGCCGTCGTCCGGCTGCCGGTGGATCGCGACGTGCTGCACGCCATCCCGCTGTACACCGAGACGACGGTCGTGGTCATCCCCCGCGACCACGTGCTCAACGCGGCCGACGAGCTGAGCCTGGCCGAGCTGGCGGAGTTCGGCGACCCGCTGCTGCGCCCCCTCGACGACGTGCTGCCCTGGGCCGAGGAGCCGGCCACGACGGTGGAGCGGCCCGAGACGACGGCCGCCGCGGTCGAGTGGGCGGCGGCCGGCGTGGGCCTGCTCGTGGTTCCGCAGTCCCTCGCGCGGCTGTACCACCGGCGCGACCTCAAGTACCGCACCGTCACCGACGCGCCGACCTCGAGCGTCGCCCTCGCGTGGCCGCGCGACGGGCACACCGACCTCGTCGAGGAGATGATCGGCATCGTCCGGGGCCGCACCGCGAACAGCACCCGCGGCAGCGGCGAGCAGTCCCGGCCCCCGGCGTCACGCCGCCGCCGATAGCTCATCGGCGTCGGCGCGCCGGCCGCTACCGGTCCGCGCCGGGGTTCAGATCGAGGTTCAGCTTGAAGCCGACGTGGGTGGCCGCGAAGCCGAGCTGCTCGTAGAAGCGGTGCGCGTCGGGCCGTGCCACGTCGGAGGTGAGCTGCACCAGCCGGCAGCCGCGCCGACGCGCCTCGTCGATCGCCCAGCGCATCAGCGTCGCGCCGACCCCGCCGCCCCGCTCGTCCCGCGCCACCCGCACCGCCTCGATCTGTCCTCTGGCGGCGCCGCGCCGGGCCAGTCCGGGCAGCACGCTCAGCTGCAGGGTGCCCACCACGCGCCCGGCCCGCTCGGCGACCACCAGCACCTGGTTCGGGTCCGCGTCGACGGCGGCGAAGGCGGCCCGATACGGCGCCAGGTCATCCGGCGACTCGCGGCCCGCGCCGAGCGGGTCGTCCGCCAGCAGCGCGACGATGGCCGGTACATCCGCGCCGGTAGCCCTGCGGATCCCAAGCTCCGCCACCCGTGCTCCCATCCCGTGCCAGCGTGCGGTGCCCGTTCACCCGGCCGGCTGCCGGCGCGGTGTCGTGGCCGCGGCGGTGCTCGGACCGGTCAAGCGCAGGTTACACAGGTGCGGGCGGAGGGCCGGGCGGCGAGGCGCTCGGCGGGGATCGACCGGCCGCAGCGCTCGCAGGCGCCGTAGTTGCCGGCCTCGAGCCGGGCCAGCGCGTCGTCGAGGTCGGCGACGCGCCGACGGGCCGCGTCCAGCACGGCGGTGAGCTGGGCCCGCTCGTAGGCGATGGTGCTGCCCTCGGGATCGTGCTCGTCGTCGGCGTTGGACTCCCGGGAGGCCTCGAAGACGCCGCGCAGGTCCCCCTCCAGCGCCCGCACCTCGTCGCCGGCCCGTTCTCGCAGCCGACGCAGCTCCGCCCGCGCCGAGGCGACGTCACCGCCCACCACGCGCCCAACGATACGGCGATTCGTCCGGCGACCCGGCTCCCGTGGCAGGGTCAGCGCTTGCGCAGCAGCAGTTGGGTGGCCTGAACCGGGTTGCCGTTCATGGTTCGCACCGCGAGCTGCCGGGACCGGGCCACGTCGAAGTCGGCGAACAGCGCGCGCAGCCAGTCCATGGTGTGGTGGCGCAGGACGGCGCCGTCGCCGGACTCGAAGATGCCGTACGTGCCGTAGGCCGCGGCGAACCGGCCGTACCGCTCGCGGTTGTGCTCGTCGTCCTGCAGGCACAGGTCACTGACGTACAGCAGGCCGCCCGGCGCCAGCACCCGGTGCAGCTGCGCGACCAGGTCGCGCTGGCCGCGGTCGGTCGGGACGCAGGTGAGCACGGCGAACAGCAGCACCGCGGCCACGCTGCCGTCGGGGTGCGGCAGGCGGGGCGGGTCGTCCAGCAGTGTGAACCGGCCCGCCGGATGGTCGGCGCGGGCGCGGGCCAGCAGGTTCGCCGACACGTCGACGCCCTCGGTGCCGGCGAAGCCATCGGCGTCGAGCTGGGCGACGAGCCGGCCGTACCCGCACCCGTAGTCCAGGACGCGGGCCCCCCGCTCGATCCCTGCCAGCCAGGCGGGGTCGAGCGGATGCCCGAACGTCTTCGTCGTGCCGGCCGTGTCCCAGTAATCCCGTTGACTGTCGAGTCGCTCCACCCGCTCGATCCTGCTATATGCGCGCTCGTCATGTGGCGACGGCAAGGGGAGAATTGACGGTATGAGCTTCGGGCCTCAAGTACGTGCGGTCGGTCTGGTGTTGCACCCGACCAAACCAGTGGGCGGCTCGGTGGAGGCCGTCCTCGCCGCCTCGCACCGCCACCCCGTGCGGGTGCTGGCTCGCGAAAGCGACCGGCAGCGCGTCCCCGCCGAGGTCGAGACCGTGCCCGACGCCCGGTTCGCGGCGTCGGTCGACGGCCTCATCGCGCTGGGCGGCGACGGCACCATGCTCGGCGCCATGCGGCTGACGATCGAGCGTCCCGTTCCCGTGCTCGGCGTCAACCACGGCAACCTCGGCTTCCTCGTCGAGGTGACCCCGGGCGAGCTGCCGTCGGCGCTGGCGAGGCTCGCCGCCGGCGACTTCACCATCGAGCCGCACGCGTGCCTCGAGGCCGGCGCCGGCCGGGTGGAGCTCGCGACCCGGTTCGGATTCAACGACGTGGTGCTGGCGCGCGAGGGCCGCTCGGGCGGCGTCTCCGTCGACCTGTGGGTCAACGACGTGCGCTACGGCTACTACCGGGCCGACGCCGTCGTCATCGCCACGCCGACCGGCTCGACCGCCTACAACTACGCGGCCGGCGGCCCGATCCTGTCCCCCTCCTCCGACGCGCTCGTCGTCACGCCGGTCGCGCCGATGGCCGGCATCAGCCGGACCGTGGTCCTGGGCGCGCAGGACCGTATCGCCCTCACCGTCGCGACGGACAGCGCGCCCATCGCGGTCGACGTCGACGGCACCGCGAGCGGCACGCTCGAGCCCGGCGACCGGGTCGCGATCGCCCTGCGCCAGCGATCCGCCCAGGTGGTGCGGCTCGCGGCGAGCGAGCACGCCAGCCGGAGCCGGATCAAGCTGAGCCTGCTCGACCTGCCCCTGCGCCCGGACCAGCTGCTTGAGCTGATCCCGCCCGAGCTGCGCCAGAGGGCCGCCGATGGGGCCATGGGTCGTGCCGGGGGTACCGCCGCCCAGGACGCCGGGACGTGACGACCGTTCCCGCCGGTCACGGGCGGCGGGGAGGCTGCGCTACTGCGGCAGCGCGGCGTCCGGGGTCGCGGCGTGGCGTGGGATGAACAGGGCGAGCAGGGCCGCGGCCACCGCGGCGGCGGCGCAGATGGCGAACAGGGTCCGGTAGCCGGCCAGGGACGGCAGGACGTGGCCGGCCAGGCTGATGGTCTGGGTAGCCAGGATCGCGCCGCCGATCGCGCTGGCCAGCGAACTGCCGACGGTACGGAAGAGGGAGTTGAGGCCGTTGGCCGCGGCCAGTTCCGAGTGCGGGGCGGCGTGGATGATGAGGCCGGGCATGGCGGCGTACGCGATGCCGGTGCCCGCGCCGGCGATGGTGGCGCCGAGCACGATCTGCCAGAGGCTGCCGGTGAGCACGATGCGGGTGCCGAAGCCGGCGGCGACGATCAGGGAGCCGATGATCAGCGCGGTGCGCGGGCGCAGCTTGGCGGACAACGGCGACAGCAGCAGCATGGCGAGGCCACCGGGAAGCATGCACAGGCCGCCGACCATGACGGACTTGCCGAAGCCGTAACCCGTCGCGGCGGGCGCCTGCACGTAGGACGCGGTGCCGATGAGCGTGGCGAACAGCGCGAAGCCGACGAACAGCGACGCCACGTTGGTCAGCAGCAGGGCCGGACGGGCGGTTGTGCGCACGTCGACCAGCGGCGAGGCCCGGCGCAGCTCGACGGCGACGAAGACGATCAGCAGGACGACAGCGGCGGCGAGCAGGCCGATCGTCCGCGGGTCGGTCCAGCCCCAGGACTCGCCCTGGGCCAGGGGCAGCAGCAGGGCCAGCATCGCGCCGCCGAGCAGGGCGGCGCCGACGAGGTCCATGCGGCCCTTCGCCACGCGGGCGGGCTCGCGCACCAGCAGCAGGATGCCGGGCATGGTGAGCAGGCCGCCGGCGACGCAGATCCAGAACAGCACGTGGTAGTCGGTGTACTGCGCGATCAGGCCGGCCAGCGGCAGGCCGAGGGCGCCGCCGACGCCGACCATGGCGCTGATCAGGGCGATGCCCGCGGGCGCGTGCTCCTTGGCCAGGATGACGCCGATGAGGCTGATGCTCAGCGGTATCGCGGCCATGGCGAGACCCACCACGGCCCGGCCGATGATCATGACGGTGAGGTTGGTCGCGACGGCGCAGATCAGCGACCCGACGACCAGGGCGGCGAGCGTGATCAGCAGCATGCGCCGGGTGCCGAACAGGTCGCCGAGGCGGCCGAAGGCGGGCACCGCGACCGCCCCGACGAGCAGGGTCGAGGTCAGCAGCCAGGCCATGCCTTCGCCACCGGCGCGCAGGTCGACGGCGATCTCCGACAGCACCGGGACCAGCAGCGCCTGCGTCAGCGACACCATGAGGGCCGCCGTGCCGATCACCAGCACGACGACGATCTGGCCGGCGGTCCAGGACCGGCCGGTGGGCGCCCGGGTCTGCGGCGACGCCGTCTCAGTGGTCAGATCGTCGACGTGCGTCATGGGCGGGCTCCATCAGCCAGGTATTGTGGCACAATATGCCACGAGGCAGAGCCTGTCACGAGATTGTTACCGGCAGATGGCCGGCGAGTGAGTTGAGACCGCGGTCACAGCGCCGGCCACCCTACGATCGGTGACGAGGGAAGGAGCGGACAGATCGAGAGCCTCAGGGAGCGCAAGCGCGAGCAGAACCGCTCCGCCACCGTCGAGGCGGCGTGGCGGCTGTTCATCGAGCGCGGCTACGACCACGTCACGATCCAGGACATCTGCGCGGCGGCGGACATCGCGCCGCGCACGTTCCACCGGTACTTCGCCGCCAAGGAGGACGTCGTCGCCGAGCCGGTCCGCCGGATGTCCGGCATCGGCCACGAGCACATCGCCGCCGCGCCGCCGGGCACCCCCACCGCCGACGTGCTGCGGCTGGCGCTGCTGGCCGTGGGCCGGTTCGTGGTCGAGCACCGCGAGCTGCTCACAGGCCTGCGCGCGGTGGTGCTGCGGTCCAGCCAGCTGCGCTCGTCGAACCCTGGCGTGCGCCCCGACCAGGAGGCGGCCTTCGTCGCCCAGTTGGCGGCGCGTGACGGGGCGGAGGAGTCGAAGGAATCGAATGGCACGGACTGGCGGCTCCGGCTGCTCGTCGCCTGCGCGCTCGCGGGCTTCCGGGTCTGGTACGAGGAGTATCTCCGCGACACCCCGGCGGACCCGCTGGCCTACCTGGAGGAGATCCTGCGGGCCGCGTGTCCGCCGGCGGCGGCCTGATCAGCGGGCGGCGGACCACCCCGACCAGCGGGTGACGTCGATGCCGATCAGGCTTCCCTTCAGCTCGTACCGCGGGTAACGGGCCCGCAGCAGCCCGAGCGCCCGGCGCCCCTCCGGCCCGGCCGGGTCGATCTCGCGGGCCGCGCCCTCGGCGCGCACCCACCACAGGGCGGCCCAGTCGTCTTCGTAGTGGTCGACGAGCACCGCGGCGCGCGGGTTGACGGCCAGGTTCGCCAGGCGGCGCAGGGCGGTGTGCCGCTTCGGCTTGGCGTCAACGCCGTGGTAGATCGTGTCCCCGTCGACGGCGAACACGATCGGCACGACGTGCGGGCGGCCGTCGGGCGAGGCCGTGGCCAGGCGCGCCACCGAGGCCTCGGCGAACCGGCGCCGCGCCTCGGCCTCGATCACGCGCCCTCGCCGGCGAAGTCGGCGATCGCCCGCTCCCACTCGTCCAGGGCCCGCTCGACCGACGAGCGCGGCCCGGAGGGCAGCCAGCGGCTCGCGCGCTGCACCCCGGCGTCGTGCAGACGCTGCAGTACCGCCGGATCCGCCGGCGCGGAGATCACCTGCACGTCGATCGGCCGCTCCGCGCGGGCCCGCAGCTGCTCGATGCGCGGGAAGATGGCCTCGTCGTAGTTGGGGAACCAGGCGTCGCCGAAGGCCAGCACGCGGTCGAGCACGCCCGGGCCGGCGCCGCCGACCAGGATCGGCGGGTGCGGGCGCTGGACCGGCTTGGGGTAGGACCAGATCCGGTCGAACGAGACGTACTTGCCGTGGTATGTGGCCTCGTCCTGGCTCCAGATCGCCCGCATCGCCTCGACCCGCTCGCGCAGGACCGTCATGCGCACCCTCGGGTCGGTGCCGTGGTTGCGCATCTCCTCGCGGTTCCAGCCGGCGCCGACGCCGAACTCGAACCGGCCGCCGGAGAGCTGGTCGATCGAGGCGACCTCCTTCGCGGTGATGATCGGGTCGCGCTCGATGACGAGGCAGATGCCGCTGCCGACGCGCAGCCGGCTGGTCGCCGCGGCGGCCGCGGTGAGCGCGACGAAGAGGTCGTAGGTGTGCCAGTACTTCGCGGGCAGCTCGCCGTACTGGTAAGGCGTCTCCCGGCTGGCCGGGATGTGCGTGTGCTCGGCGAAGAACAGCGCCGACTGGCCGCGCTCCTCGACCAGCCGGGCCAGCGGCCCGGGCGCCATCGCGTTGTGCGTGGGAAAGTAGCCGACTCCGAAATCCATGCCCTCATCTCTACCCGTCCGCGGCCCGATCCGGGGGCCGGGCCGGGGATGACGCGCCCGCGATCGAGCGTCAATCGGGAAGCCGCAGCGGATTGCCGTGGCCGGGCAGGCCCCGGTCGTCCGGGATCGTCTCCTCGACCGCGGCGGCGGCGCTGATGCCGTGGCCGCGGGTCTGCTCGGCGAGGCGCTGGTAGTAGGCCGAGACCGCGGCGAGCGCCCCGCGCGCCGCGTTGAGCAGCGTGGCTCCCGCCTGCTCGACGACGTCGGCCTCGTGGATCTCGAACGCCCGGATTCCTTCCAGCACCGCGGTTTTCAGATCGCGGAGCAGGTGGACGTCGGCGTGCGCGTAGATGTGGCACAGCGCCGTGACCCGCCGGAGGTCGTCCCCGGCGAGCAGCAGCTCCTTGACCGCGGACACGGAGTGCCGGACCAGCGCGACGTCCGGCCGCGCCGACATGGTGGCGAGATCGGCGCCGAAGGACCGCACGTCCAGGTGCGGGTCGCAGAAGCCGGCGGTGAGTTGCCACAGGGTGCGCAGGTCCTCGTGCACCAGCCCGTCGAGATAGCTGACCAGGAACCGCCGGTGCGCCTCGAGAACGTACTGCGCCTTGAAGGGCGTCAGCTCCCGGGGATCCTCGCCCAAGGTGGTGACCGACGTGGTGAATCCGTAGTCGGCGGACAACGCGTTCTCCATGCCGACCAGCAGGTACACGAACCGTACCCAGGTCCGGAACAGCTCCTCCAGCGGCAGCGAGTGCAGGCCGTCCTCGGTGAGCACCACGCCCCACCGGGCGCCGAAGCGCAGCCGGCGCAGGTGGCCGATCTGGTACATCGCGAGCTGGGCGTCGATCTCGGCGTGCGCGTGGTGCAGCACTTTGCGATACGCCGCCGTCGCGTCGAGCCCGGCGTGGTTGCGGATGATGTGCGCCCCGCCGACGTGCAGGTGCAGGAATTCGCTGACGTCGAGCACCGCGCCGCCGACAGCCATCCAGTAGCCGGCTTCGGGCGTGTTGTGCCGCGCGAGATCCGACACCTCGAAGCGGGGGCCCTGCTGCGCGTGGCCGAGATAGGTGGTGAAGACGTCCTCGCTCAGCCGGCCGTCGGCCGCCAGCCGGCGCAGGAACTCGCGGCCGTCGCCGGGCACGATGCCGGTCAGCGCCTGGATGACGGAGGCGGCGAATCGCGCGCTGCCGCACACGTACACGAACGCGCCGCGGCCGCCCTCGTCGGTGGAGCGCAACAGCTCCCAGAGTGCGTCCGCCTCGGCGCGGATCACGTCGTCCACCCGGCGCCGCTGTCCGGGCTGGACGGCGTGGCGCCGGCCGTCGAAGCCGATCGCGGCGTCGGCGCGGGAGAACGCGACGGAGAGTCTCAGCCGGCCCGCGGCCGCCGCCGCGTCGAGGTCCGCGTGCTCGACGAATTCCTCCGGCGTCCGGATGCCCAGATAGAGCCGGTTCTCGCCGGACCCGGTGCGCGCGGCGACGAACCCCAGGAACGGGGCGATCCCGGATCCGGCCGCGAACATGACGACGGGCCGGGCAGGATCGGCCGGCGGCCGGAACCGGGGCGTGGAGACGATCTGCAGCGACAGCCGTTGCCGGCCCTCGACGCTCGCCCGGCGCAGGAAGTGCGATGCCGCGCCTTGCCGCTCCCGCGGATACGACCACGGCGTCCGGGCGGAGGTGTAGCCGAGGCCGGCGACCACCAGCCGCAGCGTGGTGGCCGGTTGGCCGGGCGGCGGCGCCGAGGCGATCGAATACAGCCGGAACGGCTCGGGCGCGATCACCGCGCAGAACGCGTCGTCCTCGCCCGGGCCGGCCTTCCACAGCCGGGTGACGTCATATCCGCCCGCGTACAACAGGTTCAGGACGTCCCACAGCTCCCACTGGTCCTCCATGCGGGCGTCCACCACGCGCTGCCACGAGCCCACGGCGGTCAGTCGCACCAGCCGTTTCGCTACCTCCCGGTCGATCGGCCGGAGCCAGGCGAAGCGCAGCAACGTGCGCAGCGGCAGCACGTCGACGTCGCCGTAGCCGGCCCGGCAGGCCACCGCCGCTCGCCACTTCGGGGTGAGCGGCACGAGCTCGTCGCCGGTCGCCTGCAGTGCGGCGACGGTACGGCGCACCAGCTCGTCGTCGTTCTCGGCCAGCACGCCGACCCGGTCGCCGGGCAGGTGGTGCACGCCCTGCCCGGTGACGTCGATGTCCAGATAGCAGGTCCAGGCGCCGGACTCGGCGGTGACGACACGACCCCGGCGGGCGGTGCCGAACACCACCGGCGGACCCACCGGCGGGCGGCGCTCGTCGCGGACGACGGCCAGCTGGTCGTCCACCTTGTCCCAGGTCCGGTCCTTGAACAGTCCGGTGAACCGGGCGCCGGTCGTCACCTGCCGGCCGACCTTGAACGCCACCTCGAGGAAGCCGTAGGCCTTGACGCGGTGCAGGCCCATCCAGCCTCGGTCGCCGACGTACGCGTCGAGCATGGCGTTGTAGATGCCGCGCAAGGTGCTGTTGCGGGTGTCCTCGACGTACTGGCGCACCGACACCTCGCGCAGCGCGGCCACCAGCTCCCGCCAGTGCCGCGGGAAGAACCCGGCGAGGTAGACACTCTGCTGCCCGACCAGCGAGCCGTAGTCCCGGCGCTCGAGAAACGCGTCCAGGGCGTGGATCTGGGGCTGCGCGGTGCCGCTCGGGCTGGGCGCACCGTCGAAGATCGGGACGCCAGCGGTACCGACCGTCTTGGCCCACAGCACCTGGTCGAGCGGATACCGGGCGCGCGGGTTGGGATCGATCTGCGGGTAGATGGCCTGGGTGACGTGCTGCAGCCGGTCGAGGATCACCAGCAGCGCCCGCTCCAGGGCGACCGGATCGTCCGCGACGACGGCCTCCTGGGCGTCCAGCATGGCGCCCAGCACGGGCGTGAGGCCCATCGCGAACTCGGTGGTGACCAGGTAGAACACCCGCTCCGCCGCGTTGTTCCAGGTCGGTACGAGCAGGTCCAGATTGCCCATCGCCCGCGGCCCGGCCGGATCACGCAGCCGCCAGTTGTAGAAGAACAGATCGATGTAGGAGACGGCCGGCATCTCCTTGCCCAGCCGGCGCGAGACCGTGCTCCACGGTCGCAGCAGCGACTCGGGCAGCGCGGCCGGCGGGTCGATCGCCATGTACTGGTAGGCGTGGGCGAACACGCCGAGCAGGGTCGAGGCGCGCAACAGGTATCGGTCGGGCAAGGCCTCGGTACGGGCGTCGAGCACCGGCATCGCATCGAACGCCCGGCGCAGCGACAGCCGGCGGAACAGGTCCGGGAGCCGGTCGGTCATCTCGTCCCAGGCCCGGTGCGACTCCGGGAAGGCCAGCAGCGGCGGCTCGGCCGGCAGGAATCCGTGCGCGAGTGACAGGAATCCGTCGAGTTCGTGCCCGACCCGCCGGTTGTGCGCCTCGGCGGCCTGCACCACGCGCCGTGCTGCGACGCCCGGCCGACCAACCTGCCGCAGGGCCGTAAGCTCGCCCGGATCGATGAACGCCGTCGCCTCCGGGTCGAAGAACGTCCACGTCAGCTCGTATCTGCCGATGCGCATGCGATCACCGGGGACGAGCACCCGGCGCATCACCCGCGCGTCGTTCACGTAGGTCCCGTTGGTGCTGCCGAGATCGGTGAGCACCAGATGGCCGTCGACGACCTCGAGCCGCGCGTGGCGCCGGGAGACGTCGCGGTCGTCGAGCACCACCGCCGCCGCAGCACTGTCCCGGCCGAGCGTGGCCGGCAGCGCGCACACCCGCTCGCCGCTCTCCCGGGTGTGCCGATCGGTGAGGACCAGCCTGAGTTCAGGAATGGTAGATCACCGCACGGCACAGATCGGCCCGGGACAGCGTGCCCACGAGCGTCCCCTCGTCGACCACCGGAAGCCTTCGGATCCCGCGGTCGAGCATCACGATCGCCGCGCGGGCGAGTTCGTCGGTCGATCGCACCGTCGCCGCGTCGCGCACGACCAGGGGGTCGATGACACGGTCGGCGAGGGCACGGCCCCGCTCCAGGAAGATCCGGAACGCATCGGCGAGCGCGCCACCGGCGGCGGTCACGTCGTCGAAGCCGGGCAGCATGGCCCGGACCAGATCCTCCTCGGACAGCGACCCGACGAACCGGCCGTCGTGGTCCAGGACCATCAGCTGGCCGACCTCCGACACGCTGACCACCTCGGCCGCCCGCCGGATGGTCGCGCCGAGCCTGATGTAGGCCGGGAACGCCGTCATGACGTCGCTGACCAGCACGCCACCTCCCAGGTCCGCACCGCGGCCGTCCCGCACAACTGCCGCACCCGGGGTCCAGGCGGCCCGCCGGTTGAGTGTAGCCGGACCTTCCCGTTCGCGATCATCAGACGATCGGCGGACATCACGGCCGCCGCCGTGCCCGATACAGCTCGTCAGTCAAGGTGCTCTTCGGACTCATTGGTGATCACTCACCCTTGCCGTCCATTGAAGGCCAGCGCTTGACCGGGTCCAGTTCCTACTTTCGTCAGGGGTCGTCTTGGCGGATCGCCAGATACGCGCAGGTGCCGTCCATTCCTAGCGTGGCTTTCATGAAACGCAAGCCCAGCGGATGGGCGGGAAGAACCTGCCTGGCCGTGTCTCTCGCGCTGTCCCCGCTGCTCCTGTCGTCTGTCACGACGCTCGCCGCGCCTGCTGGCGGCGAGCCGCCTGTCTCGGCCATCGACAGCTACCTCGTACAGGCGATGGACTCCACGGCGCTGCCGGGGATGTCTGTCGTCGTGACCCACCAGGGTGAAGTCGTGTACGCCGGTGGCTACGGACACGACTCGGCGGGTGAACCCGTCACGGCGCATACACCGATGCGGGTCGCCTCAGTCAGTAAGTCGTTCACCGCGATGGCGGTCATGACACTGGTGGACGATGGCCGGATCTCGCTGGACGAGCCGGTCGCCCGGCAGTTGCCCGGGTTCCGCATGGCCGACTCTCGATCCGGGCGGATCACCGTGCGGCAGTTGCTGAATCAGACGTCTGGCCTGTCCGACGCCACCATCGACATTCGCGAGGCGGAGTCCGCGAGCTCGCTCGCCGGATATGTGGCCTCGCTCGACACCGGGACTCTCGCCGCCGAGCCTGGTACGCGGTGGGCATACTGCAATGCCAACTATGAAGTGGCTGCCCGGCTGGTCGAAGTCGCCAGCGGTGCGAGGTTCGGCGACTACCTGAGGCAACGGGTGTTCGGGCCGCTGGGAATGTCGGACAGCACGGTCGGCGACCGGGTGGTCAGGCCGGCTCGGGGGTTCAACTCGCTGTTCGGGGTGTGGGTGGCGCGCCCGGAACTGCGCGACGTCCCCTATGGCAGCGGTGCGGGCGGTGTCGTCACCACCGCGACGGACGTGGGTAAGTGGCTGATCAGCCAGACCGGCAACGGCCCGCAACTGGTGACACCGCGGAGTCTGAACACCATGCACGCCTCCTCGCAGGTTCGCGACTACGGGATGGGCTGGGGTCGGGAGACCATGGATGGCACCAGCCTGCTCGTGCACTCCGGCAACCTGTTCACCTACACGGCCGTCGAGGCGATCGTTCCCGGCACGGGATACGGGTTCGCCGTCATGACGAACAGCGCCAGCCTCTACGACGACGCGTACGAGATACTCGCCGGCCTCGTCGCGATCAGCCAAGGCAGAACCCCGACGGTGCCCGGCGGGTGGCGGCAGCGGATCGAACTGACCCTGGGTCTCGTCGCGTTCGTCGCGGCCATGCTGGGGGGACTCGGCGTGGTGCGGTCGCGTCGCTGGGCGAACCGGCGCACCGGGAGTCCGGCCTGGCGGATCGGGCTTCGCCTGGCCCCGGGTCTGCTCCCGCTGCCGCTGTTCGCCGGGTGCCCGACGCTGATCTCGTTCTTGATGAACGGACGGACGGTCACCTGGGAGCAACTGACGTACTTCGCTGCCCCTCTGACGTTCGCCGTCGCCGTCGCGGCGGCAGCCGGCACGGTCACCACCGTGCTGCGGCTGCTCGGACTGCGGTCGATAGCCTCGACGCGGTGAGAAACCGTGCGATCCTGGCGGCGATCGTAGGGACCGGCGTGGTCAACGGGCTGTACCTTGACCACGTCCCGCCGTGGCGTCAGCTGCTGTTCGGGGTGCTCGCCGTCACCGCTTACCTGCATGGACGGCACCTGCCCGAGCAGCATGACTGGCTGTTCCTGGTAGCCGCCGTTACTCCGACGCTGGTCTATCTTGCTCCAGCCTTTTGGAAGAGCGCCGGAGCGTTGATGGCCCTCGGCCTGTTCGTGGTGCTGCCATGGCTGGCCGGTCGCTTCCGGCGGCAGCAGGCCGAACTCGTGCTGGCCGGCCGGGAGCGTATCGCCCACCTCGAACGCGAGCGTGAACTGGTCGCGGAACAGGCCAAAATGCAGGAACGTGCCCGGATCGCCGCGGACATGCACGACTCGCTCGGCCACGAACTCGCGTTGATGGCCCTCCGCGCCGGAGCCCTCGAACTGGCAGCCGACATGACAGAACCGAATCAGCGGGCAGCGGCTGAGCTGAGGACCTCGGCGGTCACCGCGACCGACCGGCTGCGCCACACCGTCGGACTGCTCCGCGAGACCGGCGCGGGCAGCGCGGCGACCACGCCGCCGAACGAGACCGTAGAGGCGTTGGTAGCTCGCGCACGTGGCGCGGGAATGGCTGTCGAGTTCCGCCACGACGAGGAGCTGACGATGTTGCCATCACTGGTCGACAGGGCCGTGCACCGAGTGGTGCAGGAATCGCTGACCAACGCCGCCCGGCACGCACCCGGCGCCGACGTGCTTGTCCATCTCGCGCGGACCGCCGACGATCTCATCGTGACGGTGCGGAACACCGGTGTCGGCGCCAGGCCACGACCGTCGGACGGCGGTAGCGGTTTAGTCAGCCTGTGTGAGCGGGTGCGGCTGATCGGTGGCACACTCCACGCCGGGCCACACCATGACGGGTTCACCGTGACGGCGCGTTTCCCCCACGGCGGAGGCGAGAGGGAGGCAAACTGGTGATCCGAGTGATCTTGGCCGACGACGAGGCCATGATCCGGGCCGGTGTGCGATCCATCCTGACCACCGACCCGGAGATCACCGTCGTCGCCGAGGCAGCCGACGGCCGCGAGGCGATCGAGCTGGTACGTGCCCACCGGCCGGACATCGCGATGCTCGACATCCGCATGCCCTACCTCGACGGCCTGTCCACGGCCGCGGAGTTGCGCGCGGTCGCGCCCGAGGTCGCTGTCATCATGCTGACCACCTTCGACGAGGACGACTACGTCTCTCGAGCGCTCACCGAGGGAGCCACCGGTTTCCTGCTCAAGGCCGCCGACCCCCGTGAACTGATCATCGGGGTACGGGCTGTCGCCCACGGTGCGGCCTACCTGTCACCGAGAATCGCGCAGAAGGTCATCGCCCGACTCAGCGACGGGCGTCTCACCCGGGCGGACACCGCACGTCACCAGGTGGAAACGCTGACCCCGAGAGAGCGCGACGTACTCGCGCTCGTCGGCCGGGGCATGTCCAACCAGGACATCGCGCGCGAGCTGTTCCTCTCTGAGGGCACCGTCAAATCCCACGTCAGCGCCATCCTGCTGCGCCTCGCCCTGACCAACCGCGTGCAAGCCGCCATCGTCGCCTACGAAGCCGGCCTCGTAGGCGCGAACCGACCCAGACCGCCGACTCCCTCCGCCTGATCGACCATCCCGCCGGCGCCGCCGATTGCCGAAATCACCGTCGCGGCGCTGCGGCCCGGCTTGCTGCCGCGGCCGGCGCCGGTCGTCACTCGCTGAGGCGCCGGCGCAGGAAGCCCAGCGAGTGGGCCAGCAGCCGCGAGACGTGCATCTGCGACAGGCCCACCCGCGCGGCGATCTCGGTCTGGGTGAGGTTGCCGTAGAAGCGCATGGCGAGGATGCGTTGCTCGCGTTCCGGCAGGCGCTCGATGAGCACGCGCAGCGCCTCGCGAAACTCGACCAGGTTGTACTCCGACGGCTCGCCGCCGATCGTGTCGGCGATGGTGGTCGACTCCTCGGCGGTGTGCGTCGGGGTGTCGAGCGAGACCGGCCGGTACGCGTCGCCGGAGCCGAGCACCTCGATGACGTCCTCCTCGCCGGTGCTCAGGTGCGCGGCCAGTTCGGCGACCGTCGGCGAGCGGCCCAGCCGCTGGGTGAGCTCGTCGCGGGCGTGTGCGACCTGCAGCCGCAGCTCCTGCAGGCGGCGCGGCAGCCGCACGCCCCAGGTGCGGTCGCGGAAGTGCCGCTTGATCTCTCCGGCGATCGTCGGCGTGGCGTAGGCGCCGAACTCGATGCCGCGCGCCGGGTCGAAGCCGTCGACGGCCTTCACCAGCCCCAGGGCCGCCACCTGGACCAGGTCGGCCAGGGGCTCGCCGGACCCGCCGTAGCGGCGGGCCAGCCGGTGCGCCGTGGGCAGGCACGCCTCGATCACCTCGTCGCGGATGCGCCGCCGCCGCGGGTCGTCCGGGTCGAGCCGGTGCATCCTGGCGAGCAGCTCGGTCACGTCCGGTGGCCAGTGGCCGTGGCCGACGTGCAGCTCCTCCAGGGCCACCGGGTGACGCTGGCGCTGGGTGACCGGCCAGTCCAGCTTGTCGTAGGCGCCCAGCTGCTTGGCGACCCCGGCGATCTCCACCGCGCTCAGCACGGTCCCGGCGGTGCCGGTCAGGCGTACGTCGCCGTCGAGCTGGCCGGCGCGGCGCTGGAGGTACGTCATGACCTTGATCGCGGCCGCGTCGAGCAGGCGCAGGCCGGAGCCCTCCAGCGCGATCCGCCGGGATCCGGCGTCGAGGCGCTCGAACACGACCTGCCGCAGGTAGGGCACTGAGGCGTAGTCCAGGACGCCGGTCAGCTCCAGCAGGCTCTCGTTGCGCCGGGTGGACAACGCCACGGCCAGGTCCATGGCACACACCTCCCCCCGGCGCCCTGGCTGGGCACGAAGATACGGGCTACCCCGTCCGGAGGCTGGACAAACTACCGGAAATCAGCAATAAACGCAACGCGGGCCGATCCGCGGTTTGCCGGCCTGGGCGGCGGGTAGGGCGCAGCGGTCCACGATGCCGGGAGGCGATGGCGCATGTTCGATCCGCAGGAGCGCGAGGGCAACGGCACCGAGGACCTCGTCGACGTGCTGCTGGCCCAGCACGCCCGCATCGAGGAGCTGTTCCTGCTCGTCGCGGTCGGCACCGGCGACGCCCGGCGGGAGGTGTTCGAGGAACTGGTGCGGCTGCTCGCGCTGCACGAGAAGGCCGAGCGGCAGATCGTGCATCCCGTTGCCCGGGAGGTGCCCGGCGCCGGCGACGTCGTGGTCGAGGACCGCCTCGCCGAGGAGCGGCAGGTGGGCGAGATGCTCGAGGATCTCGCCGGTGCGGGGATGGACGCGCCCGGCTTCGAGGAGGCGGTCGTGCGGCTGCGCGAGGCGGCGCTGCGCCACGCGCGGTACGAGGAGCGCTACGAGTTCGCGCACCTGCGCCGGCACGTGCGGCCCGGCCGGCTGCTGGACCTCGCGGCGCAGGTGCTCGACCTGCAGCGGCGGGCCGCGACGGCGGCGTGAGGCACGGGCCGCGGACACGGCGGGCGGCGGGCCGTCACGACTCGCCGCGGCTCGCCCCGGTGTAATACTCGAACAGCATGGCCGCGGCCGACGTGACGGCCAGGAGCAGGCCGACACCGGCGAGCCACAGCTGCCACAGCGCGACGCCCAGCGCGAGGACGCCGGCGCCCAGGCCGATGGTGGGCGGCCAGTACGAGAACGGGCTGAAGAACCCGACGTCGCCCGCGCCGTCGGCCGGAGTGGCGTCGCCGCGGTCCTCCGGGCGCGGCGGGATGCGCCGCGAGACCAGCCAGCAGTCGCCGCCGATCAGCGCCAGCAGCGCCGTCGTCAGCCCGAGCGCGACGATGCCGACCCGCTCGGCGTGGCCCATGATCGCGGCGGTCATCACCCAGTACACGATGGTGAACGTCAGCATGACGGCCGCCAGGAGGCCGAAGAAGCGGGCCTCAGTGCGCACCGGCGTGCTCCTGCCTGCGGTCGTACGCCGGCCGCTCGGAGTGGATCCGCGGCAGCGACTCGAAGTTGTGCCGCGGCGGCGGGCAGCTGGTCGCCCACTCCAGCGCGTTGCCGTGGCCCCACGGATCGTCGACCCCGGCGACGCGGCCGAAGCGGTAGGAACGCCACACGTTCCAGATGAAGAACAGCGTCGAGGCGCCGAGGACGAACGCGCCAATGGTGGAGATCGTGTTGAGCAGGGTGAAGCCGTCCGTGGGCAGGTAGTCGGCGTACCGGCGGGGCATGCCGCGGCCGCCGAGCCAGTGCTGGACCAGGAAGGTGGTCTGGAAGCCCACGAACATGGTCCAGAAGTGCAGCTTTCCCAGGCGCTCGTCCATCATCCGGCCAGTGATCTTCGGGAACCAGAAGTACACGCCGCCGAACGCCGCGAACACGATCGTGCCGAACAGCACGTAGTGGAAGTGGGCGACGACGAAGTACGTGTCGGTCACGTGCCAGTCCAGCGGCGGGCTGGCCAGGATCACCCCGGACAGGCCGCCGAACAGGAACGTCACCAGGAACCCGACGGCGAAGAGCATCGGCGTCTCGAACGTGAGCTGCCCGTGCCACATCGTGCCGATCCAGTTGAAGAACTTGATCCCGGTCGGCACCGCGATGAGGAAGCTCGCGAACGAGAAGAACACCAGCAGCACCTGACCGGTGGCGAACATGTGGTGCGCCCACACGCTCATCGACAGCACGGTGATGGAGATCGTCGCCCCGACGAGGCCCTTGTACCCGAAGACCGGCTTGCGGCTGAACACCGGGATGATCTCGCTGATGATGCCGAAGAACGGCAGGGCCACGATGTACACCTCGGGATGGCCGAAGAACCAGAACAGGTGCTGCCACAGGATGGGCCCGCCGGTGGAGGCGTTGTAGACCGTCGCGCCGAGCTTGCGGCCGGCCTCCAGCACCAGCAGGGCGGCGGCGAGGATCGGGAACACCATGATCACCATCAGTGCGGTGAGCAGGATGTTCCAGGTGAAGATCGGCATCCGGAACATCGTCATGCCGGGCGCGCGCAGCGTGAGGATCGTGGTGATCATGTTGACCGCGCCAAGGATCGTGCCGAGCCCGGAGACGACCAGGCCCATGATCCACAGGTCGCTGCCGATGCCCGGGGAGTCCCGCAGGGAGTTCAGCGGGGCGTACGCCGTCCAGCCGAAGTCGGCCGTGCCGCCGGGCGTGACGAACCCGGAGACCACCAGCGTGCCGCCGAGCAGGAACAGCCAGTACGACAGGGCGTTGAGCCGCGGGAACGCGACGTCGGCGGCGCCGATCTGCAGCGGCACCACGAAGTTGGCGAAGCCGAACACCAGCGGGGTGGCGAACAGCAGCAGCATGAGCGTGCCGTGCGCGGTGAACAGCTGGTTGTACTGCTCCGGCGAGAGGAACTGCAGGCCCGGCCGGGCGAGCTCGGCCCGCATGAGCATCGCCAGGACCCCGCCGATGATGAAGAACACGAACGACGTCACGAGATACAGCACCCCGACGTCTTTCGCGTCGGTGGTGCGCAGCATGCGCGTGAACACGTTGCCCGGCAGCGTGCGACGCACGATCGGCGCCCCGGCCCGCGGCGGCTCGATGATCCTGCTGGCGTTGTGCATCCGCCGGACGTCCCCCTTCATCGGCTTCCCGCCGACGCGCTTCCCTCACGCGGCCGGGTGAAACACGTGGCAGCCCCTCCGCCGGGCGAATCCGGCGATCGGGTCGAGTCGGTGACCGCCGGTTCCGGCCGGGTGCGCAGCTGGTCGATCTTCCCGTTCGGCGCCGGGCCGACCGGGTGCCCGGGGCGCAACGTGATGCTGCTGACGACGAGCACCCTCATCGCGGTACTGCTGAACCGCTTCGGCCCACTGCGGACCCCGCTACCCCGGACCTTGGACCACACCAGCCTCCACCTGGAGCTCAGGGGCTGACCAACCAACGCCGCGCTGTTCTCGGACGCGGAGCTCGCCGTGCTGCCGGGGGCGGTCACTTTCCGTGGCTGGACGATCCCGCGTGGTTCGCCGACCGGTTCGCGCGCTGGTAGCGCACTGTCATGGCGTGCCGGGGCCATGCGGCGGCGATGGTTCTGGCAAACTGCCCGAATGCAACGACCGGCGATGCGCATGACCGTCGGACCTCACCCACCGTCCGTCTACTGGCGTCGCCGCGCGCTCGTCGCCGTCGGCGCCGCCATTCTGGTGCTGCTCGGCTGGCTCGCGGTGCGCGGCTCGGGCGGCACTCCGGCCGCCGTGAGCAGCGCGCCCACGGCGCCGACGAGCGGGACGGGGGCCTCGGGCACCTCGGCCCCCGGCGACCTCCCCTCACCATCATTCGTGCAGGCGACCACCGACACGAGCACGACGCCGACGGCGGTCCACGGACCGCCCCCGAGCAACGTCACGCCGTGCGGCGATGACCAGATCGCCGTCACCGTGGCCGCCAGCCCGTCGCCGGGCGTGGTGGGCGGGACGTTCACGTTCAGCGTCGCCATCGTCTCCAAGGCCGACGACTGGTGCTCTCGCGACCTCGGCTCGGGCGCACAGGAGATCCAGGTCCTGCACAACGGCGCGCTGTTGTACTCCTCCGACGACTGCCGCACCGGCACCGGCCACACCAGCGACGTGCGCGCCTTCGCGGCCGGCGACGCGGTGCGGTACCGCTACCCGTGGAGCAGCTACCGGATCACGCCGCACGAGTGCGCGCTCGCCAAGACCCCGGCACCGCCCGGCACGTATCAGGTCGTGGCCCGCGTCGGGACGAAGATCAGCGCGCCGGTCGACTTCACCATCAACCGCTGACCGTCCCGGCCACCCGGCCGGGGTCAGCGGGCGCCGGGCGCGCCGCCCGGGTGCAGGGCGGCCCGCTCGGCGGCGTGCGTGACGTCGGCGGACTCCAGGAGGCCGACGAGCGCGCCGCTGTCGGCGACGAGCGCGGTGCCGGCGCGCGAGACCAGATTGGCCACGTCGGCGAGCGGCTGGGACGCCTCGACCACGGTCACCGCGGTGGCCGGCTTCGCGACCTCGGACACCGGTGTGACGGCGCGCTCGGCCGCGGGGACGCGGGCGAGCTCCGCCAGGCGGACGAGGCCGCCGGGGCGCCCGTCCGGGGTGCGCAGCGCGATGACGTACTTGCCGGGCACCGCGTCGGCGGCGGCCACGGCCTCGGCCACGCTGCTGCCCGTGCCGACGTACGGGACCATGGTCTGCATCGCCGCGGACACGGGCGTCCGGCCGAGCTGGGCGCGGTAGCGTTCGTTGGCGGCCTCGGCGGTCGCGGCCGCGATGAGGAACCACCCGACGAGGATGAGCCAGAGGCCGCCGAAATTGCCGGTGGCCACGACCTGCGCGAGCCCGAGGGCCATCAGGCCGACGCCGATCACGCGGCCCGCATTGGTCGCGGCGAGGGCGGCCCGCTGCCGGTCCCCGCGCCACTGCCACAGCACCGCGCGCAGCACCCGGCCGCCGTCCAGGGGCGCGCCCGGCAACAGGTTGAACACGGCGAGCACGAGGTTGATCCCGGCCAGCCAGGCACAGACGGCGACGACGCCGGCCGGGACGCCGAGTGCGCCGAGGCCGGCCGCCAGGCCGCCGAAGCCGCCGCCGAGCAGGGCGCTGGTGGCCGGCCCGGCGCCCGCGGTCAGCAGGTCGGCCCGGGCGGTGGGCGCCTCCTGGCCGAACTCGGCGAGCCCGCCGAGCAGCCACAGCGTCACCTGCTCGACCCGGATGCCGAAGGCGCGGGCGACGAGTGCGTGCGCGAGCTCGTGTGCCAGCAGCGAGAGCAGGAAGACGACCGCTCCGGCGAGACCGAGCAGCCACGGCACGACGGCGGGCAGCCCAGGCGCGGAGGCCGGGATGATCGTCAGGGCGAGGATCTGCACCAGCAGGACCATGATGACGACGACCGACCAGTTCACGCCGACCCGGATGCCGGCGATGGTTCCCAGACGCAGGTTCTGTTTCACGGCTCCCTCCGACCCCCGTAGCGGCGCCCCACATTCATCTTCCCGTGCCGCGAGGCCGCCGGCCAGGCCGAACGGCGGCCTCGCGGTGGTCTCGGCCCGATGCGTCGGATCCGGCGCCGCCGCACGGAAGTCCGCCGTGCTGCGGGCCGCCACCCATCGGCTCATCGACCCGGCCGGAGCATCCGAGCGGCGCCGTACGCTTGGTGGAGGTGCACGCTCGGCGGGGCCGGCCCCGCCGCCGGACATGCGGGGCGGTGGCGCCCATGCCGAGTTGGCTCGGTCGGGACTGGATCGCGCTCGCCGCGGCGCTCGTGGTGCCGCCGGCCGTCTGCGCGGCGCTGACGCCGCTGCGCACGTCGGTGTCCGACGCGAACCTGGCCCTGGTGCTCGTCGTGGTCGTCGTGGCGGTGGCCGCCTTCGGCAACCGCCCGGCGGGTGCCCTGTCGGCCGTGTCCGCCGCCGTGTGGTTCGACTTCTTCCTCGTCCCGCCGTACGCAACGTGGAGCATCGCCAGCACCGGCGACCTCGCCACGATGGCGCTGCTGCTCGCCGTCGGCCTGGCGGTGTCGCAGCTGGCGGCCCGCGCTCGCCGGCTGCGCCTCGTCACGATCACCGACGCCGAGCAGCTGGACCGGATCCATCGCACCGCCGAGCTGGTCCGGTCCGGCCGCGGCGGCCCGGACGTGGCCAACCAGGTGCGCGCGCAGCTGGTCGACCTGCTGGGCCTGCGCGCCTGCCGATTCGAGTACGGCCGGTTGCTCGGCCACCCGGCGCGGCTCGAGCGCGACGGCAGCATCGCCGCGGGCGGGCTGCGGCGCTACCTCGCCCCGGAGGAACTTCCCGACGAGGAGATCGAGCTTCGGGTCGCCGCGGGCGGGCGCTTCTACGGCCGGTTCATGCTCCGGCCCACCCCCGGCCGCCCCGTCCCCCTGCGGGCCCGGCTCGTGGCGGTCACCCTCGCCGACCAGGCCGGCGCCGCCTTCGACGCCGCCCGCCCCACGGGGCCCGGCCGCTCGCCCTGACCCCCTGCGGAGGGGGTGCCGAGCGGACGTTTGCCCGGGCCCTTCCGCGGGGAGCTGTAGTCGACGTGGGCGAGATCAAGGTCGGAACCGCGTCGTGGACGGACCGGACGCTGCTGGAGTCGGGCTGGTACCCGGACGAGGTGCGCACCCCGCAGCAGCGGCTGGGCTACTACGCCCGGCAGTTCCCGCTCGTCGAGGTCGACGCGACGTACTACGCGCCCCCGAACGAGCAGACGACCCGCCTGTGGGCCGAGCGCACGCCCGCCGGCTTCACTTTCAACGTCAAGGCGTTCAGCCTGCTGACCGGGCACCCGACGAAGGTGACGGCCCTGCCGAAGGACCTCCGCCCGCAGACCGGGAAGGCCAACGTGTACCCGCGCGACCTGCCGGCGCAGGCGTACGAGGACGTGTGGTCGCGCTTCCTGACCGCGCTCGACCCGCTGGTGGAGGCCGGCAAGCTGGGTGTGTTGCTGTTCCAGTTCCCGCCGTGGTTCACGATCCGCCGATCCAGCAAGCAGGCCCTGCTGGAGGTGGCGTCGCGCTGCAAGCCGCTGCGGATCGCCGTCGAGTTCCGGCACGCGTCATGGTTCGACGGCGACAACGAGCGCGAGACGCTGGACTTCCTGCGCACGCATGACCTGCCGTACGTGGTGGTCGACATGCCGCAGGGCCACCGCTCGTCGATACCCCCGGTGGTCGAGGCGACCTCGGACCTGGCGGCGGTGCGCTTCCACGGCCACAGCGACCGCTGGGCGAGCAAGGACATCCACGAGAAGTTCGGCTACCTGTACTCCGAGAAGGAGCTGCGGACCTGGGCCCCGAAGCTGCGCGCCCTGGCCGAGCGGACGTCACAGACCCACGTGTTGATGAACAACTGCTATCAGGACTACGCCCAACGCAACGCGGCCGAGCTCATGGGCATGGTCGCTGCGTCACCACCACAGTGAACGCAGATGCGCCCCGGCCGGTTGGCGGTCGCCGGCCGGGCGACCCGCCCGCAGCGACCCGCGCAGGACCCGCAGCACGATGCCCGGCCTGAGCAGTGACGTCGGCGGCCGCACGAGATTGAGCACCCGCAGGAACGCCGCGCCGAGCACCGCGTCGTGGGTGGCCGCGACGTGCAGCCGGTGTACGAACCCGTTGATGAACCGCACGCGGGCGCTGCGCCGCCCCGGCACCTCGGGGAACCGCAGGTCGGTGCCGACCGCGATCGCCCACGGCCCGTCGATGATCCGCGCCGCGCCACGGAAGAAGCGCGACGCGATCCCGGTGCCGCGTTCGGCGAGCAGGCGGCGCAGCAGCAGCGCCTGCAGCGCCGCGACGGTCATACCCTGACCGTAGATCGGGTTGAAGCTGCACAGCGCGTCGGCGACGACCAGGTATCCGGACGGGAACCGGCGCAGCCGCTCGTACCGGCGCCGGACGCTGGCCGGGAACCGCATCGTCACCGGCTCGCCCGCCGGTGGCGCGTCCCGGACGATCGTCGCGATGTGCGGCGCTGCCAGCTTCTCGGCGAACGCCACCATGCCCGCGTCGTCGGTCGGCGGCTGCTCACCGAGCATGCCGTTGAGCGCGATCGCGACCCGGTCGCCCTCCAGGGCCGCGGCGATCCCGGCCCGAGGCGCGCCCGGCACCGCGTTCGTCAGCGCGCCGAGCAGCCCGTCGAGGTGTTCCGGGCAGCGTTGGTACACGCGGGTGACGTACGTGACGTCGACGCGGACCTGGTCCTCCGGCGGTGCCGGGTAGCCGAGCTGTACCAGCCAGCGCGGGCTGCGGGAGGCGCGGCCGCCGGCGTCGACGACGAGGTCCGCCGCGATGGTGTACGGCGTCTCGAGCTCGTCGTGCGGGGCGACCTGGACGCCTGTGACGGTGGTGCCGGCGGCGTCGGTGAGCAGTCCGGTGACATCGGTCTGCGGCACCAGCTTCACCCCGGGAAGCTCGGCGACCCGGGCGCGGATCGTGTGCTCCAGCAGGGGCCGGCTGACCCCGACGCCGATGAGGTCCGACGGTGCCCGCCGCATGTGGTACCCGTCGTTGTACCAGTGGACCTGCTCGTGCAGGTCGACGATGGGCGCGCCGGCGTCGCGCAGCTGCGCGGACAGGCCTGGGAACAGCTCTTCGAGCACCGACCTGCCGCGGGCCAGCAGCACGTGCAGCTGCCGGCCCTGCGGTACACACCGGCGGCTCGCGGGTGCGGCGGGCAGCAGGTCCCGGTCGATCACGATCACCCGGGCGAAGTGCTCGCTGAGTGCCCGGGCGGCCAGCAGGCCACCCATGCTCGCCCCGATCACGACCGCGGTTGCCTCACCAGCCATGACCCGTACAGTATAATTGATCTTTTTCAATGTCTTCTTCGTCGTTGCTGACCTGTCGGATGCCGGTTCAGCTGGCAGCTGGCAGCGGGAACGCCAGCATCGCGTTGTCGACGAGTGCGTGCAGCGCCGCGGTGTACGGATGCGCACCGCCGAGCGTGCGCAACGCCCCGTGCACCTCGGCGAGCATCCCGTCGACCCGGCCGTGGTAGTCGCGCAGGTGCTCGGGGGCCGTCAGCCGCGCCTTGAACTCGGCCCGGGCCGCCGCCGACGTCGCCGCCGAGGCATACAGCTCCAGCAGCGCCGGCCGTTGCGCCGCGGGCACGCCGTCCAGCAGCAGCATCACCAGAAACGTGGCGGCACCGTTTTGGATGTCCTCGTCCCGGCCGGTGACCAGGTCGCGCTGGTCATTGGTCAGCTGCCGGAGGACCCCGAAGCGGCGGCCGACGTCGCGCCAGCGCTCGACCCTGCCCGGGTCGGCACCGGCCAGGCAGGCCGCCATCGCGGCGGCCATGGCGTACGGCGCACCGGTCTTGCCCTCGTAGCTCGCCAGCACCGACGCGACCGTGGCGCCGGCCGGCCGGGCGGTGTAATCGAGCAGCTGGCCGCTGATGCCGTCGAGCCATCCGCGGGACAGCTCGGCCAGGGCCGCGACCTTCGTGGCGTCCGGCATGCCGGCCTCGCCGACGAGCCTGATCGGCAGGTGGCTGCCGACGCCCAACGCCGCCAGGATCCCCGCGTTGCACCGCGCCGGGTCGGCCCGGATCTGCGGACCGCCGTCGGCCAGGTCGTCGAGGTAGCGCGCGGCGGCCCACCAGAGCAGGTGGACGAGCGCCGCCAGCCGGCCGCCCGCCGGATCGCCGGTCTCGGCGGCGTGCACGAGCAGCGGCAGCCGGATCATCACGTCCACCGCACCGGTCGAGCCGCGCGCGGCCAGGTTGCCCAGGAAGCTGCCGAGGAACTCGGCCATGGCCTCGTCGGCGACGTCGCCGCTGGCCCGCAGCCTCGCCAGGATCGCGGTCAGGTCGTCCTCCACCGCGCCGACCACCTCGGCAACGTCCACCATCCCGCACTCCCCACAGTCGTCGATTCTTCAGGCGAGCCATTGCCGACACATGATGTGGCGGGCGTCGATGTCAACTGATCCGGGCCGCGCTCACTCCCCAGAGGGGTCCGCCTCGGCGAGGATGCGCACGGTGCCCGCGGTACCGTCGAGCTCGATCAGGGCCCCCTCGGGGATGCGGCTGGTGGCGCCTGGCACGGCGACGACCGTCGGCACGCCGAGCAGCCGCCCGGTGATCGCGGTGTGGGACAGCAGCGTGCCGTGTTCCACGACGAGCCCTTTCGCCGCCATCATCAGAAACAGCCAGCCGGGGTCGGTCTCGCGGGCGACGAGGATCGCGTCGCGGCACGTCTCCGGTGGCACCGACGGGTCGAGCACCAGCCGTGCCGGGGCCCGCACGACGCCGGGCGCGGAGCCGAGCCCGGTGAGCACCCCGACGGCGTCGGCGGCCGGGACCGGGGTCACCTCCACGGCGCCGGGCAGCATGTCGGCGAGCGGCCCGGTGGCCGGGGTGCGCAGGAGGCCGGGCCGGCCGGGACGGGTCTCGGCGAGGAGCCGTTCGCGGCGCCGGGCGGCGGCGAGGTCGCGCAGCGCGGCGCACGGCAGGGTGCCGTCGTAGGCGCCGAGGACCTCGGCGACGGTGAGGTCGCGGATGTCGAGCGGGTCGTCGAGGTGCCCGGTGGCGTGCAGGTCACCGCCGAGCCGCCAGAGGATGTCGCGGGAGAGCCCGTACAGCTGCGTGCGGCAGAACCGGGTGTCCTCGCGGATCCGCGCGATGAACCGCACGTAGCGGGACAGGGTGCGCAGGACACTGCGGCGCAACCGGCCGGGACAGCGCGCGGCGAGTTCCTCGGCGGCCTGGCGGGCGGCCCGCTGCTCCGCCTGGAGCAGGGATTCGACCGTGCGGCCCTGGGTGATGTACGGGCGCAGCAGCTCCAACAGGGTCCACGGCTGCTGGCGCGGGGTGGGCTGTTCGAGCTTGAGGTCGTGCAGGGCGCGGTCGCCGTAGCGGCGTAGGTAGTCGGCGGCGGCCTCGGCAACGGGCGCGCCGTGCCGGCCGGTGCTGATGTCGTGCCACACCTCGCGGGGGCGTTCGCCGGACTCGACGGCGGCGCGCAGCACCGGGTCGGCGGCGACGAGCTCGGCGAGGGCGACGGCGGCGCGGACCGACTGCAGCGAGCGGTTGGCGGGCCCACCGGTGAGCAGGCCGGTGAGCAGGCCCTTCGCGCCGCCCGACCACCGGCCGAGCAGGCGCATCAGGGCCTTGACGGCGAGCAGCCCATAGATGGAGTTGGTGAGGGTGACGCCCCAGCGGACGCTCATCGCCGCCCACAGCTCGCGGTAGGCGGCGACGAGCTGGTGCGGGGTGCGCCCGGACAGCTCGCCCGCGTCCGCCATGACGCCGTCCCACCAGCGCAGGAACTCCCTGGCCTGCCTCGGGTGGCGGGTGGCGCGCAGGAGCGTGCCGGGCAGGGCGAGCCACGCCCGCCGACGGGGCCGGGTGACGGGTGGGCGGACCTCGCCGGTGACGCCCATGCCGTCCTGCCACACGTCGCGGACCAGGTCGAACACCGGCATCTGCCCGTGCAGGGCGTGCCAGGCCGCGAGGCGGTAGTACACGCGGCCGTCGAGGTGCGCGACGAGCTGCTCCAGGTGGTGGCGGTTGGCGTCGAGGGTGCGGGCCGGCACGCCCATGCGGTGGTAGAGGTCGCCGAACGCGCGCCGGTAGAACTCCTGCGCCTGGGAGAAGGTGAGCGCGCCGGAGACGCCCGGATAGCTCTCGGTGATGTTGTGGTTGGCCCAGTACAGCGGCGGCCCGGCGGGCATGACCATCGGCCGGGCCTGCACGAGGTGCAGGGTTCCGTCGGCGGTGATGGTGCCCTCGACGTCCTGCGGGCCGCCGAAGAACGCCTCCGCCCGCGCGGCGAGGGCGGCGACGGCGCGGGCGGTGCGGTCGTCGAGCACCGGCGCGTCGGCCAGGTCCGCCGGTACGGGCAGCAGCGCGAGCTCGTCCGACCCGGCCGGGGGCGGGCCGACCATCCGTTCCTTGCGGACCAGGTCGGCGGTCACGGTGGTGCCGGTGACGTGGAAGTGGTCGACGTCGGCCTTCTCCTGCACGACGCCCTCGCCGATGCCGTGCGCGGCGGCGATGACGGTGCGCCGCGCCCCGTCGCGCGGGTCACGGGTAAACGCCACAAACGAGCGGGTGCCGGGCACCATCAGCTGCACGCCGACCGCGATCCGGGTCCGGGCCGGGTCCAGGCCGCGAAGCTCCCGGTAGGCCACGGCCCGCGCGGCGAACGCCGACGCCCAGCAGGCCGCGATCCGGTCCGCGACCCGGCCGGCGGGCACGTACAGGAAGCTGTCGCTCATGCCCGCGAACGGGTCCGCGCCGTCCTCACCGTCCACACCGTCCACCGTGGACGCCACGGCGCAGGCCCGGACGGCGAACACCGCGTCGGGGCCGAACCGGGCGGCGACCTCGTCCAGGATCTCCTGCGACACCGACGCGGCCCGCAGCGCCTCGGCGGCCCGCTCCCACCGGTCGGGCCCGGCGCCGAGCTCGATGCTCGCGAAGGCGTCGTCGAACGCCGTCGCGGGGACGGCGATCAGGTCCGGCACCGGAAACCCGGCGGCCCGCATCCGGACCAGGCGGGCGAACTTGTGCCCGACGAGCGCCGGGTCGGCGACATCCGTGACGGTCGTGATCGTCATCTCTCGTTCCAGCCGTCGATGTGGATGACACTGTCCAGCGGGCCGCGCCGCGCGGGGCGGAAGCCGCTGCCGATCGGGTACGCGGTCGGGATCAGCGCGCCCTGCCGGACGCCGTCGGGCAGCCGGAGCAGCTCGGCGACCTCGGCCTCCCGGTCCAGGTGCACGGAGGTCCAAGCGGTGGCGAGGCCCCGTGCCCGGGCGGCGAGCATGTAGCTCCACGCGGCCGGCAGCAGCGACCCCCAGATGCCGGCCTGGTTACCGGTGCCGAGACCGCCCGGCAGCGAAAGGCACGGCACGACCAGGACGGGGACCTGCCCGATATGCTCGGCGAGGTACCGGGCGCTGGCCAGGTCTCGGGGCGGGACGCGTGGATCGGTGACGTCCGGTGGGTAGCGCTGCTCGAAGGCCGCCCGGTAGACCTTGCCGATCGCGGAACGCAGCGCCGGGTCGGTGACGACCAGCCACCGCCAGTGCTGCCGGCCCGCTCCGGTCGGCGCCTGCACGGCCAGCTCCAGGCAGGCGCGGACGTCGGCGAGGTCGACCGGACGGGTCAGGTCGAGCCGGCGGCGCACCGACCGGGTGGTGGCGAGCACCTCGGCCGCGTCCATCACCACACGCCCGGGACCAGGCGCTTGCGGCTCACGGCGTAGTCGCGGTAGCCGGGCATGTCCCACAGCACCTGTTCCTCCACCCGCAGCCGCCACACGATGGCCGCGACGAGGGCGCAGAGCGCCAGGACCGCGGCGAGGCCGGGGAAGCACCCGACGAGACCGAGGTGGGCCAGGATCATGCCGGCGTAGGCGGGGTGCCGCACCATGCGATACGGCCCGTGGGTGACGGCGACCTGGTCGCTGCGGCGCACTACGTGATGGGAGTAGAACCGGCCCAGGGTGCGGATCGCGATCTCCCGCAGGACGATGCCGCCGACGAACAGCGCGGCCGTCGCCCAGAACCAGGCGGCACGCTCCCCCGGCACCAGCAGGCAGCAGCCGATGGTGGCGAGCCGGGCCGCGCCGTAGGGCACGATCGTCCACGCGTCCTGCGGCGCGTTGGTGGCGCGCAGTGCGACCGGGGCCTCCACGAGCAGCCACAGCGCATACAGGCCGATGACGACGAGCGCGGCCGGGTCGTCGCGGTGCACGTATGCGCCACCGGCGAGAAGCCCGAACGCGACGACGAAGATGATCCAGGGTGCAGCTCTCATACGGTCCACTCCGGTCGGTGCGGGATCTCCAGGACGGCGTCGCCGGCCGCGACGCTCAGCACCGCCGGCACCTCACGCCGACCTCACCTTCCGGTAGGCGGCCGGCGACATCGTGTGGGTGACGAGCCGGACGGTGCCGAGGTCGGCCGTCCCGGCGTGCAGGCCCATGTCGAACGCGGTCCGCGGCCGGGGCTTCCCGGCCGGTCGGCGCCAGCTCACCCGCAGCGGCAGGTCGGCGGGAGGAGCGGCCGGGATGTCGGCGCTCAGGTCGATCCAGACGACATGGACGCCGTACGGGTGACCGTTGGCGATGTGGCCGAGCATGAGCACCAGCTGCCGGGCCGCCTCGATCACCTCGATCGGCTCCCGCAGGTCGCCGGGCGCCGCGAGGGTCGCACAGCGCAGCACGGCGCAGGTGACCTCACCGGACGGCGACTCGGTGGGCGCACCCAGCATGACGGTGCTCAGGTCGGCCCGGTGCACGAGCCTGGGCTCGGCGGGGGCGGTGAGCGTCGCGGTCCCGCTGCGGCTGTGCCCGGCGGCCGGCCCGACCTCGGGAAGGTCCGTCCCGGGCAGCACGGTGACGGTGCCGCGGCAGATGTCCCGGACGGTGCCGCCGACGGACTGGGTGGCGGTGAGGTCGAGGGTGTCGCCGGTCCGGTCGCAGTGCAGCTCGACCGCCCCGTCGAGCTCACCGAACGCCGGGAATGTGAATGCGAGCCGCAGCCGCCGGTCCGGTCGCCGCACCGCGCCGCCGGTGACGTCGTCGGCGAGCCCGAGCAGGCCGGCGACCAGCAGATTGCCGGGTAGATGGTCGACCGGGTGGTCGAAGAAGAACGGATGGTGCCGGTCCACGCGCAACGGAGCCGTCCGCATCAATGCTCCCCATTCACCTCTATGACGCGATGCGAAGAGTCGAAGTATGGTTTCAAAACTTGCGTCCGTCAATACAGGCGAAATCGTTAAAATTCGCCGCACAGTCATACTTTCGGATGATCTCCATTCATCCTGACGGCGTTACACTGATAGCCCCCGCATCGGTTGCCCGCGAATGCGAAACAATGCGGTAACAAAGCGGCCATGATGTACCGGCATATTCAATGACCGACAGGCCGAGGTTCGCCGAGGTCGTCCGGCAGGTAGCGGACATGCACCCGACCCGGCCGGCGGGCCCCGGCGCAGGTCGGGTCGTAGCGGCCGACGGCCTCTCCGCTCGGCGACCTCGTCCCCGGCCAGCGGCAACGCGGTCACCCCGTGACCCGCCCTGGCTCGGGGCGGGCCCGACGCAGCGGGCCGCGGTGTCGCCGCCGGTCGCAGTCCACGGTGCCACGGTGCGGCGCACCTACTACCGGTTGCCGGTCTCCCAAAGGTGTGCATCGTCAAACTGCACCCAGGTCGGCACGTGGCGCACGGTCACGTTACGGACGACGGCCACGAGCTCCGCGGTCACCGGTAGTCCTCCGCGCCGAGTCCGGCCGCCGCGCCGGCCGGACTCGGCGGCCGGCCCGCCGGCCGGGCGCCGACGTGTTCGGCCCGCCCGGCCGGGGTCGGCGTCCCGAGCAGCACCCGGGTGTCGACCTCGGCCCCGACCGGCACCCGGATCCGGCCGACCATCCGGACGGCGAGCAGCCAGCGGCGCTTTGGTCGCGCTTGAACGAGCACAGCTCCGCCCGTAGCATCAACGCATGCATACCTGCCGCATTCAGGTAGCTTTGCATCGAGGTCAATGTCCCCTTCGACACCAATGTCGAGGGTAATTGCCGCGTGAGCCGTATGCGGAGCACAGCAACGAACCGGGCCGAAATGAACTCGCTGCTGGCGGCGAGCGGCATCTCCGGCATCGGCGACGGGCTGCGCCAGGCCGCCATACCACTGCTCGCCGCGACGCTGACCCGCAGCCCGTCGGCGGTGGCCGCGGTGGCCGTGGCGCAGACGCTGTCCTGGTTGCTCATCAGCATGCCGGCAGGCGCACTGGTCGACCGCTGGGACCGGCGCCGCACGATCCTCATCGTCAACGTCGTGCGCGGCCTGCTCATGCTCGCGCTGGGCGCCCTCGTCGTGTCCGGCACCGCCACCCTGCCGCTGCTGGTCGTCCTCGCGTTCGTCTTCGCCTCGGTAGAGGTGGTGTCGGACGCCACCGCGCAGGCACTGCTTCCGGCCATCGTCGCGCGCAGTGATCTCGAGTGGGCCAACGGTCGGCTGTTCGCCCTGCAGACCGGCACCGCGCAGTTCGTCGGGCCACCGCTGGGCGGTCTGCTGTTCGCCGTCAGCAGGTCCGTGCCGTTCCTGGTCGACGGCGTCAGCTTCCTCGCCGCCACCGTCTTGTTGCGTCGCATCCGCCGCACGCCCCCGGCCGAGACGATCCACGGACGGCTGGGCACACGGATCGTCGAAGGCTTGCGATTCCTGCTGCGCCATCGGGTGCTTCGGGTGGTCGCGCTCATGTCCGGGTTCGGCAACCTGATGTTGCAGACGTTCGCGTCGGTCTTTGTGCTCTACGTCCTCGAGGAACTGCACAGCAGTGCGGTGGTCTACGGCATCCTTCTCGCGGTTCTCGCCGCCGGTGTGACGGTCGGTAGCCTCCTCGCGCCGCGCGCAAAGCGGCGCTTCGGCGAAACCGCCGTGTTGGTGGGCGGCGCGGGCATGCTGGGCGTGCCGCTCGGCGCCCTGGCCATCGTGCCCAATGTGGTGGTCACCGGCGTGGCAGTGTTCCTGTCCGGGCTCGGCATGGGCTTGTGGCAGGTGATGTCGTCCTCGCTGCGCCAGGCGGTCACACCCGATCGGCTACTGGGGCGGGTGATGGCTTCGTACCGGCTGGTCGGCCGCGGTGCCAGTTCGCTCGGCGGGGTCTTGGGCGGTGCGCTGGCCGCCGTTTTCGGGTTGCGCGCGCCGTCGCTTGCGTGCGCGCTGGGCATGTTGGTCGTGGTCGTGCTGGCGTTTCCCGCGCTGCGCCCCCGCGTCGTCGCTGAGGCAAGAGAAGTAGTGGACCTGGACGTGCCGCCGTCCTCGGCCTAAAGGTAGATCTCGGCAAGGCGGGGGTAGCGGGCGCGCACCTCACTGTCATCGTCGTGGTCGAAGTCGTCGCCGAGGAGCGGCCCGTTGAACGTTTCTGCGGGCAGTTCGGCGCGCGCCGCGTTGACGGCGGCGTAGAAGTCCTCGTCCTCGTCGAACGCCGCTTGCCCGACGCTGAGCATGTCCTCGCACTCGAGGAAGTCGTCGTCGGGATCGATGCCGAGTTCGGCGAGCGTGTCCGGGTCCCGCAGTGCCCGCTCCCAGATGCTGCGGCCCTGCGCGACGAGCCAGCCGCGGAAGTAGTCGAAGCCGTCGTCGGAGCAACCCCCTCGCATGAGGTAGGCAGCACCCCAGAGGTTCCAGTCGTATGACTCCGCGTCGAGCGCGTCATAGCGGAGGTCGAACGCGACGGCCGCCTCCCGGCCCAACTCGGTGAGGCGGTCCCCGATACGCTCGGCCACTTCCTCGGCGCCTTCACCGGTCCGGGTGTCGTCGACGCCCTCGCGTGCACGTTCGATGATTGCCCAGAACTCGTCCCGATCCATGATCGCCATGCCCGCGATCCTGCCATGCCACGCGGCCTGCCAGTGCGGTCGGCATCGTTGCGGGTAGCCGTGGGCTTCGCCCCCGCCGAGAATGCCACCAGGGAAGCCGGCCATAGGACCCGACGCTCCGGCGCGCATCCGCAACACACCGGGCCGGGGAGGGCCTCCCAAGTTCCCGCCGCCGCCATCTGAACGTTCCGCACCTGATCGTGGCATGGGAGTGCGCCGCGACATGGGTGGGATGCGGCCAGGAGTGGCGGGAGCCTGGTCCGATCAGACCTTCCGCAATTGCGCCTATTCGACGCTTTCCCGCTCAGCGGCGGCATAGGCGGCGCTGAGTCGCTCGAACGGGCCTGGGCCGTCGTGCGGCTTCGGCGGGGCGCCGAGGTGGCGAACGCGGAGTTCGTCCATGAGCTCCTCGATGAACGCCGGACCCGCATCGCGCATGAACTGCTGCCGGCTTCGGAGCTCGGCGCTGCCGGAGGTCCAGTCGAGGCCCCAGTTACCGAGAGCATAGATGATCGGCAGCGTCTGGATGCCGGCTTCGGTCAGGCTGAAGCGCGCGCGCTGCCCGCGGGCGGCGGTGCCCCGGGTGAGGATCCCCGCATCGATGAGCCGCTTGAGGCGGTCGGCGAGGATGTTCGAGGCGATGCCCTCAATCGACCCGGTGAGCAGCGCGCGGAAGTATCGGCGGTCGCCGAAGATGACATCGCGCAGGACGAGCAACGACCAGCGATCTCCGAGCACCTCGACGGCGGCGTTGATCGGACACCCGGACCGTGGTTCCACGACTCCTCCTTGACAGGTATTTCGCTCTCAATATAGTAGTTGCAGAATGCAAGCACTATGCGGAAGGGGAGACGATGGGTCGCTTCGTCTATTGGATGAACGTGTCCCTCGACCTGCGGATCGAGCAGGTCCCGGGGGACAACGGTGCGGGCGAATGGCTTCGCATCGGCGAGGAACTGCACCGCGAGTTCAACGCGCGGGCGCGGGCGCTCGCGCTGATGGTCCAGGGCCGGGTCATCTACGAGACGATGGAGGAATACTGGCCACGAGCGCGCGACGACGCGTCGCTGCCGGACGTCCTGCGTGAATACGGCGAGATCTGGACCGCGAAGCCCAAGGTGCTTGTCTCTCGCACCCGCCGCAGCGCCGATCACAACACCCGGATCATCGGCGGAGACAATGCGATCGAGCAGCTCGCCGCCCTCCGTGCCCAGACCGACGGCACCATCGGCGTGGGTGGCGCGGCGCTCGCCACACAACTGCTCCGCGCCAACCTGCTCGACGAGTTGCTGCTCTTCACCCATCCCGCGATCCTCGGCTTCGGCAGGCCGCTGTTCGACGAGTACGACGTGCCGATCGAGCTTGACCTGCTCGAACAGCGCTCGTTCGAGCAGGGCGTCACGATGCACCGCTACGCGATCCGCAATGAGCTCGAGGCCGGCCCATGCTGAGGCAGGTCGCGGAGGGTGTGCTGGTCCATGAGAGCGAGTTCTGCCAGAGCAACGCCGTGGCCGTGCAAGGCCGGGCCGGCGTGTTGCTCATCGACGCCGGGATCCACGGCGACGAGATGGCCTGCCTCGCGAACGACCTGTCCGAGTTGGGTCAGACCGTGGTGGCAGGCTTCTCGACGCATCCTCATTGGGATCACCTGCTCTGGCACGCCGGGCTCGGCGCGGCGCCTCGTTATGGCACGGCCCGCTGCGCGGCCACTGCCCGAGATCGGCTCTCGGGCGGGGTGGATGCGGTCGCAAAGGCCGCCGGCATCCCCGAACGGGTACCGCTGGACCTGCTCGGCCTCATCACCGGTCTACCCGCCGAGATGGCGCGGATTCCTTGGGATGGCCCGCAAGTCCGCATCGTCGAACATCAGGCCCATGCCCCGGGCCATGCGGCGCTGTTGATCGAGGAACGCGGCGTTCTCGTCGCCGGCGACATGCTCTCCGATGTCTTGATGCCGATGCTCGACCTGAACGCCGCTGACCCGATCGAGGACTACCTCGCCGCGCTGGGCCTGATCGAGGGCGTGGCGGGCGACGTAGACGTCCTCATCCCGGGCCACGGGTCCGCCGGCGGAGTTGATCAGATACACGCGCGGATCGACCAGGATCGGGCGTACGTGCACGCCCTGCGCGACGGCCACGATCCCAGCGACCCGCGGATCGGCCCATCGGCCAAGGACGGCTGGGACTGGGTGGCCGGCGTGCACGAACGGCAACTCCAGCGCCTCGCCCAACGAAGCGAGCGCGGCCTTGGCCACTGAGACGGTCATCGTCCTTCGATACGATTGAGCTCCGTTGACCGGCCGCTACGGGGGGCTGCGATGGAGCTGGAATCGCGCAACGTCGTGGCGTTATGACGGAGAACCTTTCACGGCGGCCGTTGACCGGCCTGCTGGTTGCCCAACTCGTCTCAGTGCTCGGCACATCGATGTCGGCCCTGGCGATCCCCTGGCTGGTGCTCACCTCGACCGGCAGCGCAACCCGCACGGGCCTGATCGCCTTCGCTGAGCTGGCACCGTATGTCGCGATGCAGGCGCTCGGTGGACCACTGGTCGACCGCATCGGCGCCCGGCGGGCATATGTTCTCGGCAATGCCGCAGCGGCAGTTGCGGTGTGCGCCATTCCCGCCCTCCACGCCATCAGCCTTCTCCCGCTGGGTGCTCTCGCCGGCTTGGTGGCCGTCGCCGGCGCGGTTCGGGGCATAGCCGACTGCGCAGGTCAGGTTCTGGTGCCCGGCACGGCGGTGCTGGGGGCAGTGCCGCTGGAACGCGCCGCTGGTCTGCACGGCAGCGCAAACCAGGCCGGCCTGCTCGTGGGCGCCTCAGCGGCCGGCGTCATGGTCTCGGTGCTCGCAGCCTCAGCGGTCGTGCTCGTTGACGGCATCACCTTCGCGCTCGCCGCCGTACTCGTTGCCCTGCTCGTCCCGGCCGCCGCTCAGCCGCGGCGTTCGCGGCGGCGACTGAGTACACGGCGGTACGTGGCGGACCTTGCCGAGGGTGTGCGGTTCATCCGCGCCGATCGGTTGATGCTCGTGCTGGTCACCATGATCGCGGTGACCAACCTGCTCGAACAGGGCATCAACGCCGTGCTCGTGCCCGTCTGGGTCCGCGAGCGTCTGCACCAACCCCAGGCGCTCGGCCTCGTCGCCGGCGCGCTCGGTGCCGGAGCCCTCATCGGTGCACTCATCGCCGCCTGGTTGGGGCCGAGGTTGCCCAGACGGGTCGTCTTCACGGTCGGGGTTCTCATCGCCGGCGCCCCCGTGTCGCTCGTCCTCGCCTGGACCAGCACACTGCCACCCGCGTTGACCGCCGCGTTCGTCGCCGGGCTCGCCAACGGCGGGCTCAACCCGATCCTCCACGCCGTGCTCTACGAACGCATCCCGCCACAGCTGCGCGCCCGCACGCTCGGCGCCGTCAAGGCCAGTGCCTGGATCGGCACTCCGATCGGTCCGCTCCTGGCGGGCAGTCTCATCGAAGCCACCGGCCTGCGCGGCACCCTTCTCACATTCGCGATGGTCTTCCTGGTTGCCACCGCCGTGCCAGTCATGCTGCCCGTCATGCGACACATGAACCGCACGCCGCGACCGCAACCCGACGGAACTCGGGCAGCGGACAACGAGGACGCGTCCCGGTAGCCCGCAAACCGCAGGTGCCTTCCGTCCGGGATGGATACGACCCTCAGCAAGTCCTATCCTCCCGGTTCGGAAGGCACCTGTTCGCTATTGATCCACCATGCGGGCAGCCCTTGACGAAGGGCCGGGGCATAGTCTCTACCCCTTCATCGCGCCTGATGTGATCCCGTGCGCGAACGACCGCTGCAGCACGAGGTACACGGCAATGACGGGGATGGCGGTCAGGATGGCAGCGGCGGACAGGTAGGTGTAGTCGGTCGTGTACTGGCCCTGGAAGGTGGCCAATGTCATCGGTGCCGTCATTTCGCGGCCGCCAGAGAGCATGACGAGCGGCACCAGAAGATCGTTCCAGGTCCAGACGAATGACAGGACGGTCAGCGCCAGCAGTTGCGGCATTGCCATCGGCAGTAGCAGGCGTACCAGGATGATGAAGCTGTTGGCTCCGTCGACCCGTCCGGCGTCGGTGATTTCGTGTGGTGCGTCCCGGAAGAATGTGCGCATCCAGAAGCATCCGAAGGGGAGGCCGAGCGCCGTCTCCACCAGGACGACGCCGATCAGGTTGTCGGCCAGCCCCACCTCGCGGAAGTCGAAGAAGAGCGGGATGATCAGCGACTCGTTCGGCAGCATCAGTCCGGCCAGGAGGACGAAGAACAGCGCGTTGCGCATCGGGAGCTTGAACCGGGCGAGGGCGTAGCCGGCGGGCACCGAGAGCAGCAGCGTCAGCAGCGTCGCGGTGATGCTCACCTTGAAGCTTGTCGCCAGGGCAGATCCCATGTCGGCGAGGTCCCAGACGGCCTTGAAGTTGCCGATGTGGAAGGAGTCGCTCAACCTGATGGTGCTGTCCTGGGTGTCGGGCTCCCCCAATGCCATGATCACGACGCCGATGAGGGGGACCACCGCGAGCGCGGCCGCGCAGGTGACGACCACCTGGCCGGTGAGGGCGTGTGCCCGGCTCGTTCTCATCCTTTTCTCCAGGGGCGGAGGATCAACATTGTCAGCACGAGGATCACCATGGTCAGGAGCACACCCATGGCTGAGGCGAGGCCGAGGTCTCCGACGAAGAACGCCTTCTGATAGACGAGGAAGGATGGCACCTCGGTGGAACTTCCCGGTCCGCCCTGGGTAGTCACGTAGATCAGGTCGAAGTTGCGCAGCGCGGCGGTGACCGCGAGCACCATGACGACCGTGATCTCGTTGCGGATGCTGGGCAGGGTCACCGCGAAGAACTCGCGGACGGGGCCCGCACCGTCCATCCGGGCAGCCTCGTACAGTTCCACGGGAATGCGCTGCACACCGGAGATGAGCAGCACGAGGGCCAGGCCGAGGAGCATCCAGGTGCCGATCAGCCCGACCGAGGGCAGCGCCCAGGTGAAGTCGCCCAGCCAGCCGCGAGCCCAGCCGCCGAGGCCGACCGCCCGCAGCAGCGAGTTGATCGGACCCTCTGGGGCCATCAGCCAGCGCCAGGCCACACCGGTCACCACCGGGGCGATGACGTACGGCAGGAACAGCGCCGCCCGGAAAACGGTCAGCCCTCGGATCCGCGTGCTGCCGATGATGCCCACCAGCACCAGGGCGATGGCCGTGGTGAGGAGCGCGTAGAAGCCGATCAGCACGAACGCGTGCCCGAACGCGGCGCGGTTTTGCGAGTTCTCCAGGATGGTTCGGTAGTTGTCCAGACCGACCCAGCGCGACGGGCTGATGCCGTCCCATGCGGTGAACGACAGGTAGACGCTGTGCAGGAAAGGCAGGATCAGGAACACACCGTAGAAGATCAACGCGGGTGCCAGGTACCCGAAGCCGACAAGGGCCGTGGACCTGCGCTGGTTGCGAGCGGTGACCCCCGCCCCGTTCGATTGAACGGGGCGGGGCGACACCGTCAGTCTTGACGCCAAGAGCCTGCCGCCTTCGCGAGCGGGTGGAACATGCCGATCAGCCCTTCGCCAGCGATTCCACGAACGGGCCGTAGGCCTTCTGCAGCTCCGCCAGCAAGCCGTCGACGCTGAGGGCGCCGGACATGAGCTGGTCGAATGTGCGGGAGATGGTCGGGTACAGCTCCGGCGCGCCCCAGTCGACGTACGGCACGGGCGTGCCCTGGCCCACCAGCTTGAGGCCGTTGCGCAGCGCGTCCTGTGACGGGACCGGCAGGTTCGCTGCGTTGATCGCGGGTTCGGCGTCCGCCGGCGGCTTCGATGGGATGGCGCCACCGGCCAGGAACTGCTCGGCTGCCTTCTGGCTGGTGACGAAGTCGATGTACTTGGCCGCCAGGTCCTTCTTCTTCGCCTTCACCGGGATGGTCCATGGAATGTCGCCGGCACCGACGGCCGCGATTCCCTGCCCGGACACCGACGGGAAGAACACCATCCGAAGCTTCTTGGTCTGCTCCGGCGTGCCCTTGAGCGGGGTGAAACGGGAGCTGGTCAGGGAGAACAGGCCCTTGCCGGAGACGAAGTTGGCGAGAACCTGGTCAGTCTTGTACGCCGTCCAGTTCGGCGAGAAGTAGCCCTTGTCGCCCCAGGACTTCATGGTCGTGGCGGCCCAGACTGCGGTCTCGGACGTGAAGGTCGCGTTCGAGTGGTGGAAGACCAGGTCCTGCACGGCCTGCGGACCGCCCTTGGCCAGCAGCAGCTCGCTGAGCAGCCACGCGGCCAGTTCGCCGCTGGCCGAGCCGAACTGCATCGGGATCTCCCCGGCCGCCTTGGCACGCTGCATCTGGTCTTCGAGCTCCGCGATGGTCTTCGGCGCCTCGGTGATGCCCAGTTTCTCGGCGATCTCCGTGTTCATGAGCAGGCCGATCCATGCCGTGGTGGCTGACATACCCCACAGCGGGCCTTCGCCCATCAGCTTCCCGTCCGTGCTGAACCGGTTGAGCTGAAGCTGGGAGGCCGTCTGGCGGGTGTCCCATCCGTGCTTCTTGGCGTAGTCGTCCATGTTGGTCAGCAGGCCGCCCTTGACGAAGGCGCCCAAGGCCTGGTAACCCCGGTTCACCTGCGTAACATCCGGCGGGTTGCTGCCGGAGAGCTGAAGCTTGGCGATGGAGGCCAGGTCGTCGAAGCTCTTCGCGGTAAATTCGATCTTTACGCCCGGATTCTCGTCCTCGAACTGCTTGTTCAGCTTCTGGTAGACGGCCAGGATGCCCGGCGAATTGGCCAGGCCGCTCTGCACGACCAGCGTGCCGCCCTCGGATGCTTTCTCGTCCTTCGGCGAGGACGAGCAGGCGGTGGCAGCGAATGCGACAGTGGTGGCCAGTAAGGCGGTAGTGAACCGGGCGAGGCGCCCTTTGGCGTGTCTATTGGGCATTTGCGGGTTCCTTCTCTACTCGGCGCGGCCGGCTGGCCGTGCTCGCTGGTGCCGCACCCCGGTGGAGCGGGGTCGGAATCGCAGGTACTAGGTGGTCTGGGACGGGACGTCGGAGCGCGGGCGGAACCTTCGGGCGGTGGACATCAACGGCAAAGTAGAGACGTGCATCGATCATCCGCCGTCTCAGGTCTTCACTTCGAAGCTGTAACTGGTCTGTCCAGGCGACCAGATTGGGGTTCCAAGATCGGGCTGTCAAGACTCGCCGGTGGTCATCGCGGCCTTCGTTACCCACCCGTGATGCAGGTCATAGGGGCCGTCACGCGCGACGCGACGGAGACGACTCGCCGTGAAGGCCCTCGGTTCCGCTGACTTTCTGCCCGGCTCTAGACTTCCGGCGCACGCGCGCTCGACGCCCAGTTCGGGGGTCAGTCACGCGACCCTGCGGCTGGCATGCAAGGCACTGGCGGACACCGGGCGGAGTCCCCGGTCGCAACGGGCTGGTTCGTGACCGAACGGAAGTTCATCCACGAGCCGGACCGGCTGCGCGGCTTCATGGAGGCTGCCGCCGAGCGCGGACTGACGGCGTCGGCGACGGTGGTCGGGCCGGTCCGGCGAGCCGCGACCGTTGACGAGGCGCAGGCGCTCTCGCTCGGCGATGGGGATGCGGTCGTACAGCCGGAGCGGATGCGGGGCCTGTGACCGCACCGCCTACGCCGCGAGGGCTCTGACCGCCGGCTCGTCCAGATCGAACCCGTTCAACGCCATAGCGGAGGTACGGGCAGCCGGGCCGGGACGAAAGGCGCGACCATGGACGGATGACGGATGACGTGCGGTGATTCCTCGTCGCTCTGACGAAATCCTTGGGCGAGAACGGTCGGCTGATAGGCTACAAAGCGCGCAAATGCATTGATCAGCGCCATTCAGCGAGGTGAGAGAGATAGCTTCCATCCGGCAGGAAGTCGTGGTCGACCGGAGCCCGGACCGGGTCTGGGACGTATTGAGGGACGTGGGGGCGGTGCACCGGCGGCTGTTGCCGGGGCGAGTGCAGGAGGTCAGCGTCGACGGCAACGTTCGGACACTGACGATGCCGGACGGTCACGTCGTGCGGGAACTGATCATCGATGTGGATGACGACGCGCGGCGCCTGGCATATGCCGTGGTCGAGGGGGCTCGGCCGCCGTTGCAGCACCACCATGCGACGTTTCAGGTATTCCCCGAGGGCGACGAGCGGAGCCGGCTGGTGTGGGTCACCGACATACTGCCCGACACCCTCGCCGACCTCGTCCGAGAGCGGTCCTTCCGCGGCGCCGCCGAGATGAAGCGGGTCATCGAGGCCGCGGAGTAACAAACAAGCCGTCCAGGGAACCTCCCCCGGACGGCTTGCGACGACGGTCGGCGCGGCCCCGCTCTTGAGGATCGCCACGACCAGGTCGGCGGAGCGCTCGATGCAGACGCCGGCGAGCACAACAGCGTCACCGGGGTCAGCGCGATCCCGAGGTGCTCGGTAAGGCGGGTCGCCAGCTGCGGGATCGAGTCGATGCCCTAGTCGGCGAGGTGGCGGTCCGCGTCGATCCGCTCCGGCGCCACCTTGAGCAGGCCGCTGAGGTGCTCCTTGAGGTCCTGGAGCAGGCACGCGCCCCGCTTCGAACCCAGCCGGGGTCGGTGACCACGGCTGGGTTCGGGGGCATGCGTCAGCTGGAGGCGAAGCCCAGCTGGGCCCCGCCGCCGCTCTCCTGACGGCCGAGGCCGCTCAGGCGATCGTGCAGGTCATCGATGTTGCCGCCCGTGAACGACGGCTGCTCGCCCTCGGCGTAGCCGGCGCTGTACTCGACATGCTGCCCGTGCTCAAGAACGCTCGTCTCAGCCTGCGCGTGGCCGTGCTCGAACACGCCGAACTGCTGGCCGAAGTCCCTCTCCGAGCCGTGGTCCGCGTGCACCTGATCTAGCGCGCTGTGCTCCTGGCCCGCCTCGTAATGGCCGAAGTCGACGTCGTGGCCGCCGAAGACGTCGGGCTGGTCGTTGCCGGTGAAACCCGGGTCAAGCGTCTCCGGCTGGTCGTTGCCGGTGTAGCCGGGGTCGAGCTGGCCGCCGTCGTCGTAGTCGCTCATCCTGTCCGTCCCTCGCAGTGTTGCGGTGGGTGTTTCGTGCTGAACAATAGGCGCCCGGCTCCGGCCCACGTATCCCCAAACCGCGCCACCCCCGCTCGGCCAACGTGGGCTCCACCCTGGGTAGCGTTCCAGCAGGTGTATCAACAGATCACTGGCCCCGTGGTCAGCCGCCCACACCGGCGGGTCGATCCCGTCCCAGGGCCCGGACGGCAGGGCCACGCCGTATCCGTAGAGCAGCTGCGCGAACCCGGGGCCGCCCGACCGGGCCACCTCGCCGGCCAGCGCCCGGCCCCGGTCCTGCCACTGCTCCTGTACCACCAGGCGCGCGCCTCCAGCATGCGCGAACGTGCAAGTCCGGGCCTCGTCCGGCCATTCGGCCCACCGGGGGCGGCGCGGCACCGTACCCACCCGGGCGGGTACGGTGCCGCGCGCCTGAGCCGGGCGCGGACCTGGGGCCGATGGCCGCGATCAGCCCTCGGCTGCCACCTCGCGCAGCCTGCCGGTGGTGACGTCGTAGACGAAGCCGCGGACGGACTCCTTGCGCGGGATGAACGGGTCATCGAGGATTCGCCGGACCGACTGGCGCACGTCGTCGTCGAGGTCGCTGAACGCCTCCGCGGACCACGACGGTTTGATGCCGACCTCGGCCTGGATGCCGGCCTTGAACTCGTCGTCGGTGAAGGTGAGCATGCCGCAGTCGGTGTGGTGGATGAGGACGATCTCAACAGTGCCGAGCAGCCGCTGGCTGATCGCGAGGCTGCGCAGTTCGTCGGCGGTGATGACGCCGCCGGCGTTGCGGATGACGTGGGCGTCGCCCTCGGCCAGGCCGAGCAGCCCGTACGGGTTGAGCCGGGCGTCCATGCACGCGACGATTGCGATCCGCTTCGCCGGTGGCAGCGGCAGGTCGCCCTTGGTGAAGCCGGCGGCGTACCGCTCGGCGTTGCTGAGAAGCTCATCGGTGACGGTCATGCTCGAACCTTAACCCATTACTCAGATGGGAATAGTGTTGTACTTACTCAATCCCCCGGCAACGCACTGAGCATACGGAGTTGCCGGGCTGTCAGGCTCGGTGGCGGCGAACGCGCGCAGGACCGTCCGCACACCGGCGGTGACCGCGCAGTGCAGTTCAGCAGCGGGCATGGAGCAGCTGCCAAGCGCGGTCAGGGCCGGCAGGTTGCCCGCCCACGGCGCGCACCCGCGGTGCCGGGAAACCGCGATTCGGCTGCGGCACACGGCGACGCCGGGCTTACGGTCAGGCTCGCCGGGCTCGACACGGGGTGGACCCGGGTTGTCGCCATCGTCGACGAGCGATGCAACGCGCGGTGACCAGCGCGCACGCCGACCGGTGCGGTGCGGGTGGCCGCACCGGTCCGGCTGTCGGGCCGGGGCGCGCGGCGCGCACCGCGTGACAGCAATCCGCTCAGCCGGCGCCCGGCCGGATGGGGGGCGCCCAAAGCCGGTCGGCGTCACCGGCAGCGAGCCGGCCGCGGTAGACGCCGATCTTGTGGTCGATGAGCTTGAGGTTCTCCTCCAGCTCGGCCATCTTCCCCAGCACGTCCGTCCGGTGCTCCTCCATGAGGGCGAGCCGCTCCTCCTCGTTGCCGTGCCCCTCGGCGACGAGCTCCGCGTAGCTCCGGATCGCCTTGATCGGCATGCCGGCAGCCCGCAGCCTGGTGCAGACCAGAATCCAGTCCAGGTCCACCTGGTGGTAGCGGCGCCGGCCGCCCTGCGTGCGGTTGACGTCGGTGATGACCAGGCCGGCCCGCTCGTAGTAGCGAAGCGTGTGGACGCTCACGCCGGTGCGGTGCGCCGCCTCGGCGATGGTGATGCCACCTTCCCCGGCGGCGGGACCCGGTCTGGGTCTGATGACCGGCTTGACCTCGAGCACGCTCTAAAACCTAGCATCGTGACGAATCACCAGAAGTTTCCCTAACGATCGGCGACCAGGATCAAGCGGATCAACGAGGTCCGGCTCTCTATTGAGCCCATTCCACGTCATGATGGAGCGACGCTGGGTAGCTGTGACGCTCGGCGGCAGCTGGCACTTCCTAGCAATGGATCGCGAAAGCGTCAGATCGGCGCCACCGCGATCAGGGCGGTGAGTGCCACGCAGCACCAACCGAACCAGTCTCCGAGTCGGCCGTAGACGGTCGTGGCTGCGGCGAGTGAAACCCTGGCATCGACTGCCACGCCCTCCGTGGTGTCGGCCTCGATGACGATCCGGCCAAACGCGTCGCTTACCGTGGCTCGGCCACTGCGGGCAACCCGCGCCACCGCGACCCCCGACTCCACACCTCGCACTATCGCCATACGGCTGTGCAAGCAACCGTCACGGCCAAAGTCCCACGCCGGAGCAAGCAGCATCTGCGCCCCGCCACGCCGATAGGCACGAACCAGCGAGGGAAAGTCGAGATCCTTACAGATGAGCACACCCAAGCGCCGGTCACCGGGCAGGTACCGCAGGTCGCGACCCGGGCGGTAGGCGGCCTCCAACCCCGGTATCAAGTGATGCTTCTGGTACACGCTTGGCGGGTCTCCGCCAGCGCTGAAGACCGCCGCGACATTCGCCGACGCGCTCTCGCCCAGGCGGGCCACTCCCGCCACGACGTCTACTCCAAGGTCGACCGCCGCCCGTGCCAGAGGCTGCAGCTGCTCAACCATCCGGACTTCGGCGACGGCGAATATCACCTCGGGCAACACGATGACACCTGCCCCACGACCGGCGAGCAGACGCACCTTCTCGACGTACCGTGACACCAGAGCCGCACCCTCCGGCGAGTCGATCCGCACCGGCCCATCAGGCTGCTCAACCGCGGCCAAGCCGACGTGCACCTGCTCTCCGAGCGCGGCACGTCGGCCGCGCCGGACGGCGTACCCCGTGAGTGCGGCAACGATTGCCACGGCGGCGAGGAGCACCGCCACCCGTTCGCCGCCCGTACCCGCTGGCGCCGTCACCGCGGCGGCAACGCTGGACGGCAGCGCGAGCAACGCTGTTATGCCCCACAACCCGGTCAACGAGGCCACCTGCGTGACGGCCGGAACGTCCGCCTGCGAATATGCCACACTCCACGACACACCATGCGGGGATCGAAGCGCCACGAGGAACTCCAGCGCCACCCACGCCACGGGCACGGCCAACGCGGCCAACCCCAGGTGACCGGCGACGAGGTGCGCCCTCGCCAGCGCCACGACGGACGCCACCCCCGCACAACCACCGACGAACCGCACCGCCACCAGGAGACGGGGCATGTGCACATCGCGGGTGTAGAACGACCAGAACCCGAGCTGGCCAATGAACCAGGCACCGGCAGCCACGCTGACCGCTGCAAACCACGGCACTCTCGGTGCGAGCACGAGCAACGGCAGCAGCGGCGCCCAGGCGGCAACCGCAACCGGCCGAAGCCCTGAACCCAGCCGAAACAGCCAGCCAGATATCGCGGTAACCGCCACACACGCGGCGACCTGCCCGACCACCGCACCGCTCACGGGGCGACCCAAATGGACATGGACGTTCCGTTCAGTAGGCAGCCCACCGATAATATCGGCGCGAACCGATGCGATCCAGCGTCGGCCGAACGTCGGGCCGTCAACCACTATGAGGTTCGGCGCCAACGGGACGCTGCGAGTCCACGAAGACGATCATGGTGTGCTGACACGCCGAACCCCGCAGTGGGCACCCAACGACACCAGCCGTTACACGGAAAGGCTCACTGGCCGGCCACCGGTAAACCCGAGGCTCGCGCCGACGCTGTCGCGGCCGATCCGATGGGACATCATCGCCGAGCAAGAGGAACAGATGATTCAGTACGCGACCGCGATCCGAGCCGGCATTGCCTCCACCGAGGCGATCCACCCCACCTACCAGGCGATGATCGAGGTTGGCCGCGCCCAGCGCACCATCTTCGTCGCCTGACTACCTGCGCAATGGAACCTGCCACACGAGATCAACGAGGGCCCTGACGGCCTGGACGTCGCCTCCGACGAGGACGGCGCCGGCTGGCTGGCCTTTCCGCGCTCGCTGACCGCCCGCGGGCTGTCGGGGTGAACTCGTGGTCTCCGACACCCACCGCGGTCTGGTCTCGGCGATCGGCGCCGCGCTACCCGGCGCGTCCTGGCAGCGCTGACGCATCCACTGGAGCTGGCAAGAAACAAGCTGTCGGATTCGATATCAGGCGTTGATGATCTGCTATGCGGGTTGGCGACGAGACTCGGCGGCAGATCGCCCTGCAGTTCGAGGTGCTGGCAGCCCACCTCAACGAGCGGCAGCGGCGCCTCGTCTTGGCCACCGAGGCCCGGGTGCTGGGCCACGGCGGGGTTCGAGCGGTGGCCCAGGCCGTGAGAGTCAGTACCGCACCGACCCGACCGACACGGTGGAGTCCCGTCCGACCTGCCGGGTCTCACCGAAACAGGCGGGTTGACCAGCGTCGGGACCAGGTCCCGTTTGGCGATGCGGACCGTGGACGGCGAACGCGTCCGCGGCCGCGTCGGCGTCACCGCGCGGCGCCCGGTCACGCCCTTCCGCGGCCAGGTCGGTCGCGCCGGGCTCCTCGCGATCTTGATCACCGGCGGCAACGTCCAGGACCGCGCCCGGCCGCTGCTCTGGGCGTTACACGTCTGCTTTCCCGGAATCCGCCTCGTCTGGGCCGACAGCGGTTATGCAGGCAAGGTCGTCGACTGGGCCACCACCCACCCTCGCGCTGGCCGTGCGGATCGTCGCCAAACTCGCCGGGCGGACGCCTCCGTGGTGCTGCACCGACGCTGGTGCGTCAAGCGCACCTTCTCCTGGATCAACCGGTGCCGACGTACCGTTCCTGATTACGAAACGGCTACACGAACGCCATGTCGCAATAGTGCATGGTACGGTTGGCCATGATCATGATCCACCGCCTCGCCCGTCACCAATACGCCTGAAACCCTTATTTACCAGGCCCTTACAGCAGCCGTCGCCATATCTGGGTGACGAGCTGTCCATGTGGCGATTGACGGACCGAAAGCAATGTCCGCACAGCTGAACAAGACGCCAGCCTCTCATGCGACCAGCCAGACAAAATCACGGCAATCGCAGCAGTGCTGACGGAACCGGAACTCGTCCTTGATAGAAATGAAAGTGAGCAACATGAGAAAGTTTGTAGCAGTCTTGGCAGTCTTGGCAGTGGCCGCAGCGGGATGTGGGAAAGACGAGAAGTCCAGCTTACCGGCGTCCGAGCCGACCACACCGACGAGCTCAGCATCCGCAACCGCTTCCCCGTCATCCGCAACTGCTCCCTCGTCCGCGGTAGCGATCGACACGTCCACCAACGAGAAGCCGGTGGACGGTTCAGACGCCGCCGCAGTGAAGACGGTCGATATCGTGGCGCAGCCGGCGGCGCAGGCCCCAGCCGCGGCGACGGGGTACTACAAGCTCAAGACGGTGTTCCGCGGTCAGGATGAGTGCCTGGAAGGCAACCGCATCGACGGCAACTCAACGCTCGCCGGCGCCGCGTTCCAGGACACCTGCCGAGATGTGGACGGGCAGGCTTGGAGTTTCACCAAGCGCTCCGACGGCTACTACACGCTGCGGACGAAGTTCCTCGGCCAGGAGAAGTGCCTGGAAGGCAACCAGATCGCCGGGTCGGTCCTCGGAGGCGCCGCCTTCCTCGACACCTGCCGCGAGGTCACCGGACAGCAGTGGAAACTGGTCAAAGCCGGAGACAACCTCTTCCGACTGCAGACGAAGTTCCGGGAGAAGGAAGGCGAATGCCTGGAAGGTAACCGGTTCGCGCCGGCGTCCGTCCTGAAGGGCGCGTCGTTCATGGACAAGTGCAAGAACGTGACCGGTCAGCTCTGGTACTTCACCCCGATCCCAGCCTAAGCAGCACCGCATTAACCGGAGGAGCCCTGACAACAGTCAGGGCTCCTCCGCACATCTGACGGGCACATGGATGGTTACGAGCTTGGCGGTCTTGGTGCGCTTGGCCCGCCGGTCCGCATGCCATTGCGCGTTCGTGGCCCGATATTCCAGTTGCCCACCACGGGTGGCTGCGTTGCGTCGCAGTTCACGCGAGATCGTCGACGGTGACCTGCCCAACGCGCGGGCGATCTGCCGCACCCCGGCGTTCTGCGCCCTCAGCAGCGCGATGTGTTCACGCTCCTCGAAGGACAGAGATCGGCCCGACAACAGCGTGGTACTGACGTCTCGCATCCCGCCAGCCTCACGGAACCACCGCGTTCCCATCGGCTGCGACACGCCCACATCCACGGCCGCCTGCTTCACCCCGACTGTCGGACGACTGTCGACGACGTGGAACAGCTGCCCCATGTCCTACAACGACCGATACACCATCACCACCGACCCTGCATGGACCATCGACCGGTACCCACAACTGCACCTCGAACCGACCGACGACGGCGCCATCATCGTCACCACCACAAACCCCGGCCAGGCCAACATCCAATTCCGGTGGACCCTCAACATCGTCGAACCACGGACCTGGACGGACGTCGCAGACACCGTGCCGATCACAGTCACCGGCCGGATCATCGCCGCCAACGACGCACCCGAATGGCAGCCCGCCTGAACACCACACCCGCCCAGCGGACGAGACCCTGCACACCCCAACCAGACGCACGAGAGGTGCGTGCCGCAGCCCCGGTGCACACCGGCCTGCCTGGACAGGCAGACATGATGCGGCGGCGCAGGGCGCCTACGCCCGTAACCGCGAAGCGCGCGAACCTGCCGCCTCGCCGGATTCTGGCCCGAGCTTCTGCCGAGACTGCTCGCCGGGTACAACGTCAGCCGAGCGTCGACCCGATGATCGGGATCAACCAGGAAGACATCGCCCGGGTCAATCCGGCACGCTGCCTCGCGTTCGCCGAGATCACTCCACCGCTGGAGCACGGGATGATAGGGAAAGCCGCAGTAACACAGCAATACGCGGCTCTACCGGCTGATCCCGGTGCTCACAGGTATCCCCGCCGTCCCCATTCCTGCGCCAGCAACTCATGTGACCGGACGCGGTCAGCGTGGTCATGAGTAATGGTCGTGACGATGAGCTCGTCCGCGCCGGTGGCGTCACGGAGCTGTTCAAGCTTGTCCGCAACCTGGGCGGGTGAGCCGACGAACTGCGTGTCTGTCCGGTCCTGCACCAGTTCGCGTTCCTCGTCCGTCCACTGATGTTGGCGTGCCTGCTCGGGTGTCGGGAACTGGATGGCGCCCTCGGCGGTGCGGATGCTGCGCACCCACAGCCCGTATCCGGTGGACAGTTCCCGGGCGTGGGCCTCGTCCTCGGCGACGACGACGTCGGCGCTGACGGACACGTAGGGCTGCGTCAGCACCTGAGACGGCACGAACGCCGCACGGTAGGCGTCGACCGCTTCCAGCACAGTGGCCGGGCTGACGTGGTAGTTCGCAGCGAACCGCACCCCGCGACGTCCAGCGACCTCGGCGCTTTCGCCGCCGCTGCTGCCGAGGATCCAGATCTCCAGATCGGCTCCCTCCCCCGGCACGACGTGCGCTTCTTCGCCTTCGCTCGACTTGTAGGTCCCGGCGATCAGCGCCAGGACGTCGTCGATCTGCTCGGCGTAGTCCTGCGGCTTCGCCTCCGGCAGGGTGACCAGCCGCTTCTGCAGGGCGAATCGGGGTGAATCGAGCAGCTTGAGGAACGAGAACTGCTTCGGAATCCGCAGCCCGGTCGGGTGGCGGCCATCGACGACCTTCGCCTGCTCCCCCGCCGGTACCTTGGGCTGCACCGGCTTCGCGTCACCGGCGCCGGCGGACAGTTCGCCGTCGAGCAGCTTCGGCTTACCGCCGGATCGGCCCAACCCCAGGTCGAAACGGCCGGGGTGCAACGCGTCGAGCAGACCGAATTCCTCGACTGTCGACAGGGCTGTGCGGTGGCCCATCTGCACCGCGGCGGAGCCGAGGCGGATGCGCGATGTGGCGGCCGCGGTCAGAGCCAGCACGAGCGCGGGTGAGGTGCCGGCCACGCCGGGGTTCAGGTGATGTTCGGCGAACCAATAGCGCGCGTAGCCGACGCGTTCGGCGTGCTGGGCGAGGTCGATGCTGTTGCGCAGTGCCTCGGTCGCATTCGAGCCGGTGGAGATCGGGACGAGGTCGAGGATGGCCAATGGCGTACGGGTCATGTCGTGTCCTTCAGCCGGTGACCGTGATGGGTGCGGCGACGCCGCTGACAGACTCGGTACTCGGCGTGCCGGCCGCCACCTCGTCGGAGACGATCGGGCCGGACTCCCAGCCCAGAGGTGGGTCGGGAATCTCCCGGCGGAGCACAGGGGCGATCTCGGCCTGAAACAGTTCCAGGCTGTCCCGGTGCTGGGCGTCGGTCAGGCCGCCTGCGTCCGCCTGCAGGTGCAGCACCTGGTGGCCGAACCGCTCGTGGTAGCGGTGTACCTTGTCGATGATCTGCGCGGGGCTGCCGATCAGCGCCGACGAACGCTCGACGAAGTCCTCCAGCGTCGGGAACACCGGCGGGACGCCGAGCCGTTTGGCGAACTTGAGGTAACCCGCGAAGACCGGCCGGTATGTCTCGATCGCGTCCTGGCTGTTCCTGGCGGCGTAGTAACCCGCGCTGCCGGCACCGATGGTGATCAGCTTCGGGTCGTGGCCGTAGTGCACCCAGCGCTCGCGGTAGTAGTCGATCAGCTCCGCGTACGGGTCGATCGGGTTGGTGACGTTCGCGGAGAACAGCGGATCGCCGTAGCGGGCGGCCAGGTCCACCGATTCCCTACTGGTGGCGCTACCGTGCCAGATCCGGATCGGGCGCTGGTAGGGCCGCGGCCAAACCTCGGCGTCGTTCAGCTGCGGCCGGAACTTGGTGGCGTAGGTGATCTTGTTCTCGTGCCAGAGGCTGCGGAACACCTCGTAGGACTCGGCGTTGCGGTCCCACTGGTCCTCGGGCGTGACGTTGAACAGGTTGCGCTGCGCCTCGCCATTGCCCTTGCCGATGATCAGGTCCAGCCGGCCCTGGGAGAGGTGGTCGAGGGTGGCGTAGTCCTCGAAGGCGCGGACGGGGTCGAGCAGGCTCAGGGTGGTGACCGCCGTGAACAGCCGAATCCGCGCGGTCAGCGCGGCGATGTGGCTGAGCACGACGGTCGGTGAGGACGAGATGAAGGGGCGCTCGTGCCGCTCACCGACGCCGAACCCGTCGAAGCCGAGTTCCTCGGCCAGCAGCGCGTTCTTCAGTACCTCAGCGAACCGGTCATGGGTCGACTTCTGCGCGCCCGTCGCCGGGTCGGGGGCGTGGACGATCAGGGTAATAGTGATGAACTTCATTGCCATCCTCGCTTCGCTACGGGCGCGAACGAAGCGTCACGCCTGCCCTGCCGGTGATTCGCTCGCCGAGGCGCGCTCATGCGATCCCCCGGGTGGCGCTGCCACCGCTCTGCACGCTGGCAGGGGCAAGGCCCAGGTTCTCGCGCAGGGTGCTGCCCTCGTACTCGGTGCGGAAGACGCCACGTTCCTGCAGCAGCGGCACCACCTTGTCGACGAAGGGATCCAGTCCGGCCGGGGTGATGTGCGGGACCAGGATGAAACCGTCGCTGGCGTCCTCCTGCACGTGATGATTGATCGCCGTCGCGATCGTGTCGGCCGAACCGATGAAGGACTGCCGGCCGGTCACCTCGACGATCAGCTCGCGGGCGGAGAGGTTCTTGGCCGCCGCGATCTCGCGCCACTGGTTGGCCAGGCCGATCGGGTCCTTGGCGAAGTTTCGGACGCTGGCCCGTCCCTGGGCGATCAACCCGTCGACGTCGCTGACGACCGGGTCGAAGCTCGGCAGCGGACCGTCGGGATCGAAGCTGGACAGGTCGGTGTTCCAGAGCTGCTCGAGGAACGCGATCGCGGTCCGCGGCGAGACCTGCGCGAGTCGCACCTGCTGGGCGATCTCGGCGGCCTCGGCGTCCGTATCGCCCAGCACGAAGGTCGCCGCGGGCAGGATCAGCAGCTGGTCCCAGGTGCGGCCGTACTTGGCCAGTCGGTTCTTCACGTCGGTGTAGAACGCCTGCCCGGCCTCGAGCTGCGTGCGGCTCGTGAAGATCGCGTCTGCCTGGGCGGCGGCGAACTCACGCCCCGCGTCGGAGTCGCCGGCCTGAAGGATCACCGGGCGGCCCTGCGGGCTGCGCGGCACGTTGAACTGCCCGGCGATGTCGAAGTGCGCATCCCGGTGGACGAAGCGTCCCGGTGCCGGGGTGGACAGGAAGCGGCCGGTCTCCTTGTCGGCGACGATCTCGTCCCCTCGCCACGAGTCCCACAGCTCGATCGCGGTCTGCAGGAACGTCTCGGCCCGCTCGTAACGCTGATCCTGGGGCAGGTAGCCGCCGCGACGGAAGTTCTCCCCCGTGAACGCGTCCCAGCTGGTGACCACGTTCCACGCCGCCCGGCCATCGGAGAGCCAGTCCAGGCTGGCGAACTGCCGCGCCACCTCATAGGGCTCGTTGAACGTGGAGTTGATCGTTCCGGTCACCCCGATGTGCTCGGTGACCGCGGCGATCGCGGCCAGTACCGTGAAGGTGTCGGGCCGCCCGACGACGTCCAGGTCGTAGATCTTCCCGCCCTGTTCGCGCAGCCGCAGCCCCTCTGCCAGGAACAGGAAGTCGAACCTGCCCCGCTCGGCGGTCTGCGCGAAGTGCTTGAAGCTCTCGAACTCGATGTGGCTGCCGCCGGCCGGGTCACTCCACACGGTTATGTTGTTAACACCCGGGAAGTGGGCAGCCAGGTGGACCTGCTTGATCGGCTTGGACATGTCTACCTCTCAGGAGTGCTGGCCGCGAACCGTGTCGCGACGCGGCGCGGCGTGCCGGGTGTCATGCGCTGATCCGGGTCGACGTGTGGGTCGCGGGCGCTGCCAGTGGCGTGAGGCCGAGGTGGTCACGCAGCGTCGTTCCCGCGTACTCAGTGCGGTAGACGCCGCGTTCCTGCAGCAGCGGGATCACCTTGTCGACGAAGGGGTCCAGGCCTGCCGGGACGACGTGGGCGCCGATGATGAATCCGTCGCTGGCGTCCTGCTGGACGAACCGGTCGATCTGGTCGGCGACCGTGGCCGGCGAGCCGACGAAGATGTTGCGGGCGGTGACCTCGATGATCAGTTCGCGGCTGGTCAGGTTCTCGGCTGCGGCCTTGGCGCGCCACTGGTTGGCCAGGCCGATGCGGTCCTTGGCGAACCGGCGGGCTCCGGCGTTGCCCCTGGCGATCAGGCCGTCGACGTCGCTGACCACCGGGTCGAACGCCGGCAGCGGCCCGTCGGGGTCGTGGTCGGACAGGTCGGTGTTCCACAGCTGTTCGAGAAACTTGATCGTGGTCGCAGGTGAGACCTGCGCCAGCCGCACCTCACGGGCAAGTTCGGCCGCCTCGGCGTCGGTGTCGCCCAGGACGAACCCGGTCGCCGGGAGAATCAGCAGGTCGTCTCGGCTGCGTCCGTACCTGGCGAGACGGTTCTTCACGTCGGTGTAGAACGCCCGTGCCTCGTCGTACTGCGAGTACTGGGAGAAGATCACGTCGGCGGACGACGCCGCGAACTCGCGCCCTTCGTCGGACTCGCCGGCCTGCAGGACCACGGGACGACCTTGCGGGCTGCGGGGCACGTTGAACTGGCCGCGGATGTCGAACTGCGCGTCGGCGTGCGCGAACGCCCCGGGCGTCGGCGTGGCGAGGAACTGCCCGGACGCCTTGTCGGCGAGGATCTCGTCGCCGCGCCAGGAGTCCCACAGTTCGCCCGCGGTCTGCAGGAATGCCTTCGCTCGCGCATAGCGCTGGTCCTGGGGCAGATAGCCGCCGCGGCGGAAGTTCTCCCCGGTGAACGCGTCCCAGCTGGTGACCACGTTCCACGCCGCTCGGCCGTCTGAGAGCCAGTCCAGGCTGGCGAACTGCCGGGCGAGCTCGTAGGGCTCGTTGAACGTGGAGTTGATCGTGCCGGCCAGGCCGATGCGCTCGGTCACGGCCGCCAGGGCGGCCAGCACGGTGAACGTGTCGGGCCGCCCGACGATGTCCAGGTCGTAGATCTTCCCGCCCTGTTCACGCAGCCGCAGTCCCTCGGCCAGGAAGAAGAAGTCGAACTTGCCCCGCTCGGCCGTCTGGGCGACATGCCGGAACGAGTCGAACGCGATCTGGCTACCCGCGGCAGGTTCGCTCCACACGGTGGTGTTGTTGACACCGGGGAATCCCGCTGCCAGGTGCACCTGTTTCAGTGGCGTGCTCATGGAGTGATCGCTGCCGGCTCAGGCCGCGGCGGCGGTGGTGGCGTATCGGTTGGCCGGGTGAGGCAGGCCGAGAAGCCCACGGAGGGTCGTTGCTTCGTAGGCGGTGCGGAAGGCGCCGCGGCGCTGCAGCTCGGGGACGAGCCCGTCAGTGATCTGGGCCAGGTCGTGCGGCACCGCGGCGGGGCGGAGGCGGAAGCCGCTGAGCCCGGCGGCCTGCCAGTCCAGCAGCAGGTCGGCCAGCTCGGCCGGGGTTCCGGTGAAGATCAGAGCGTCGCTGCCGTATTCGGCCCCGGCCCGCTCGTCCAACCGCTGCTTGCGGGCCACGGCCGCCTCGCGGCTGTCGTCCAGGAAGACGACGATGTCGCCGAAGACGTGGACCGTCTCGTCCGCGCGCGCGGCCGCCCGCTGCTCCGCACGGATCTCCGAAACGATCGCCGCCGCCTGTACGGCGTCGTGTGGCGTGACGAAACCGACGTCGGTGGAGCGGGCGATGAGCTGGTACGGGACCGTCGCGTGGCCCAGCGCGGTGACGATCGGCTGCCCCTGCGGAGGCCGCGGGGTGATCGAGGGGCCCTTCACGGAGAACCAGCGGCCCTGGAATTCGATGTAGTGCAGCTTGTCCCGGTCGATGAACCTGCCGGTGGCCACGTCACGGATCTCCGCGTCGTCCTCCCAGCTGTCCCAGAGCCGGCGCAGCACCTCGACATAGTCGGCGGCCTCGTCGAAGGCGTCGCGCAGCCACTGCTGCAATTCCGGAGTCTCGATGCCGGCCTGGATGTTGGCGTAGTCCTCGCGGCGCAGCGGTGGGATCTCGCGACGCCCGAAATGAGCGTTGGTGTCGGCGCGGGCGTCCAACTGCACCCGAACGCCGGCGCGGCCGGTGCTGGCGTAGTCGATCGTGGCGATCGCCTTGGACAGATGGAACGGCTCGGTGTGATTGACGGTCGCCGTCGGCACCAGACCGATGTGGCTCGTCACCGGCGCGACGCGGGCCGCGATGAGCGTCGCGTCGAGGCGGCCACGGACCCGGTCGGCGCGCTCGTCCGGCTGCAGTGGATCGTCGGACTGCAACCGCAGCGCATCCTCGATCGTGACGAAGTCGAGCAGACCGCGTTCGGCCTGCTGCACCTGTTCCACCCAGTACTTCGGCGTGAACAGGTCCAGCGGGCGGGCGTCGGGCTCACGCCATGCGGCGGGGTGCCAGCCGACACCGTCCAAGGCGACGGCCAGACGTAGGAGATCGGACGAGTCAGACATGAGGTTCGCTTTCGTCGAGACGGACCAGAAATGCGGTCAAGGACCGGTCGATGCCAGCAGGCCGCGCGCTCGTGGATGAGTTGGTGGACTACCGAGTGCGGCGGACAACCAGCGGCGTGCGACACAACGAGGCGGCCACGCGATGCAGATCAATGTGCCGTCATGAGCCTGCCCTCCACCTGGCGCACCACCGCACGCCGCTCGCGCTTGCGGTACATGAGTGTCCGCCGGGTCGTCACCTGGAGCACCCCACCGCGACGGAGGGTTGCCGGCCAGCAAGCCAGGGCTTGACGCTGACACTCATAACCTGTTCATGACCTTATATGCGACGCGAGATCTTGTCCAATGCCTATAGGAACACTAGGGAATCGCGGGCAATTCCCGGGTTGGCGGCGCCATGGCCCCCCCACGTGGGATTCCACCGCGACACCACACCCGACCCGGCACACGTCGCGCTCCCGCCGGCCGCCGCGTCGGGCGGTGCGGTCCGCGCCTACGTCGCCGGCGACGGCAAGCCGCTGCTCGACCTGCTCGTGACGACGAGCTGTGCCGGCGCATCCAGGCCACCTACGACGCCAACTACCGCGTCTACGGGACCCACAAATATCCGTCCCTCCGCTACACCCGTGAGGTTGAACTCGCCGGCGCCCAACTGTCCGCCGGGACCGTCGGCGACTCCTACGACAACGCCCTCGCCGAGACCGTGATCGGCCTCTACAAGACCGAACTCGTTGCCAGACAAGGACCCTGGCACACCCAGACCAGCCAGAATTGCCACACTCGAATGGGTCGACTGGTACAACCACCGCCGGCTCCACGAAGCCTGCGACTACCGCCCACCCGCCGAGTACGAGGCCCTCTACCACCCCAACCAGCTGACCGTCCTTCCAGACAGCCTGGGCAACCTGACCGCCCTCACCACCCTGTACCTGTCGCACAAAATGACGGCCTGGCATACCGAGTGAGGCCCCGTCCGCACGAGACAGGCCATTCCCGACAAGAACCCGTACGGCCGGAAGCGCAGAACACAGCCCGGAGGGCCAACAGCCGATCACGCACAGCCAGTCCGGCGTCGCGTACGCGGCCTCCTACGGAAGCGAGTACTGGTAAGCCACTAGCCACCCAGTCACAAGATCGTCGACAGAGCCAGAAATGACGTCCGACCGACCTGCGTTGCTCGCACGCCTGAACAGGCCGCTCGCGGGCTGGCGGGTCACCCCGGAACCTCGGCGGTGACCCGCCAGCCCGCGCCGTCGTCGCGTTCACCGGCGATGAGCGTGCCACCGACCAACGCCAGCCGCTCGCGCATCCCGGTCAGTCCGTAACCCGACGGGCCCTCCGCCCGCGGCGGCACCGGCACCGGACGGCCAGTGGCAACGTCCAGAGAGATCCGCTCGCCGGAGAAGTCCAGCGTCACCTCGACCGGCTGCCCCGGGGCATGCCTGGCCGCGTTCGTCAGGGCCTCGCGCAATGTCCGCACCAGCGGGACCGTCGACGCCGTCGACACCGTCCGCGGCTGCGATACCACCCGCAGGTCGATCGCGGTCTGGTGGTCCCGACCGAACGCGTCGACCAGATCCGCCACCGCCTCCGGCAGCGACGGCACGTCCCCGCGCAGGGCCGCCACCGCGTTGCGCGCCTCCATCAGGCCCTCCTCGGCCAACCGGTTCGACCGGCGCACCCGCTCCAGGGCGGCGGCCGTGTCACCCCGCTCGGATAGCAGCGCCTCGGCTACCTTCAGCTGCATGCCCAGCGCGCCGAGCGAATGCGCCAGCACGTCATGCATCTCGCGGGCGATACGGGCGCGCTCGTCCAGGGCCGCGGCTCGCGCCTTCTCCTGCTGGGCCAGTTCGGTCTGCCGGAGCAGCTCCTCCGCCTGGTCGGTGCGCAGTTCGTACTGGCGGCGGTGCAGGCCGAACAGCGTCACCAGCAGGATCAGGCCGGGATAGCCGATGGCGTCTGGCCAGGTATGCCCGGTGGTCAGAAAGGCGACGGCGCTACCCGCGACGACCAGCCCAACCAGCACCACGATCGCGGTGCCGCTCGGCGAGGTCAGCGACGCGAACCGGCTGAGCACCACACAGATCATCACCAGCGCGGTCGCGTCGTCCGCGGCACCGACCACGAACACCGGCAGCATCGCGCTCACCGCCAGGGCGGCGTTGGCGAGCCGCCGGTGCCACGGGTCGGCCACGATGAACGTCAGCCAGGCGAGCATCGCGACGGAGTACACCGCCCAGACCCCGAGCGTGTCCTCGCGGGCGGTGAACAACGTGAAGAGCAGCACTGCCGTGCCGAGCAGCTGCACGACCAGCCAGCTCGGGGCCATACGGTCCACGAAGTGCCATCGTGTGCTCATGCCGGAGAACTCTATTTCTTGTTGACCACTCGGTAGATCACGATCATCAGGTTCCGGAGCGGATCGTGTTCGACGACGTGCGCGTGCCCGCCGGCCGGGTCCTCGGACGGCCCAACCGCGGCATGCTCGTCGCCGGCGAGGTGTTCGCCCAAGGCCGCCTCGGCCTGGCCGCCTGCGCCGTCGGGCTGGCACAGGCCGCGCTCGGGCACGCCACCGCGTACGCCAAGAAGCGTCAGCAGTTCGGCCAGCCCGTGATCGCCTTCCAGGGCGTCGGGTTCCTGCTGGCCGACATGTCCACGCAGATCCAGGCCGCCCGGCAGCTGCTGCACCACGCGGCCCGGGAACGCGACGCCGGACACGACGTCACCGTCGTGGCCGCCCAGGCCAAGCTGTTCGCCACAGACACAGCTATGCGCGTCACCACCGACGCCGTCCAAGTGCTCGGCGCCTATGCCACCGCGACGCGGTCTGCGCCGACTGACCATGATTGTGTTACCCGCCAACGGCATCGACCCGCAACGACTCACCAAATATCGAAAGATCTTTAATGATTCGTTCCCTTCTCATCAGGTTCCCGCGCGGCGACCTCGAACAGGCGGGCGCCGAGGCTGACCTGGCTACCCACGTGGACGGCCACCGTGGTCACGGTGCCCTCGTGAGGCGCCTTGAGCGCCAGCTCCATCTTCATCGCCTCCATCACGCCCAGTACGTCGCCGGCCGCGACCGGGTCGCCGACGGCGACGCGCACGTCGAGCACGGTGCCGGGCATCGGTGCGGCGACGGTGCCGTCGCTGCGAGCGGCCGCACCGCCTGCTGCGCGGTCGGGCGGCACCAGGACCCAGCGCTGACCGCGCCAGGTCACCTCGGCACCGTGCCGCAGTGGCCGCACGAACACCGTGGTACGGCCGGTGCCCTCCATGTCGACGACCACGCGCGCAACGCTCTCAGCATCAGCCGTCGTGTCGACTGTCGTGTCCTCGAGCTCACGCAGCGACACCCCGTCGGCGATGTGCCGGTGCGGATCGACGAGCACCGGCCGGTCGAGCGGGACACGTACCGCAGCGGCATCGCCGGCGATACGAAACCCATCGGCAGCGAATGGCGAGCCGCTGTCCCGGCCGTGGGCGGCGGGGTGGGTGGCCAGGTGCCACGCGGCAGCCGCGCGGGCCGGGACCACGTCCGGGGCCTCGACATCGTGGTGGTCCAGCCACGCCGTGTCGATGGTCGCGTCGCGGAACTCGTCGGTCGCTAGCAGCGCTCGCAGGAAGCCGGTATTGGTGGTCAGCCCTAGGACCATGGTCTCGTCCAGCGCCGCGATCAGGCCACGGCGGGCGCTCTCCCGGTCGGGACCGTGCACGATCACCTTTGCCAGCATCGGGTCATACGAGGTGCTGACGACCTGGCCGGACTCCAGGGCGTGGTCGACCCGGGCCGCCTGGTGCGGCCAGCGGACGTGGGTGGCGGCGCCGGCCTGGGGCAGGAACCCGCCGAAGGCGTCCTCGGCGTAGACCCGGGCCTCGATCGCGTGGCCCTGGCTGCGAATCTGCTCCTGGGCGAACGGGAGCGGCTGCCCGTCGGCCACCTGCAGTTGCAGCTCCACCAGGTCCAGGCCGGTGATGGCCTCGGTGACGGGGTGCTCGACCTGGAGGCGGGTGTTCATCTCCAGGAAGTAGAACTCGTTGGTCGCGGTGTCGAGCAGGAACTCGACCGTGCCCGCGCCGACGTATCCGACCTGGCGGGCGAGATCGGCCGCGGCGGTGCACAGCCGCCCACGCAGGTCGGCGTCGATGGTGGGGGCGGGTGCCTCCTCCAGCACCTTCTGGTGGCGGCGCTGGGTCGAGCAGTCCCGCTCCCACAGGTGGAGCACGGTGCCGTGGGCGTCGCCCATGACCTGGACCTCGATGTGGCGGCCGGACTCGACGTACTTCTCCACCAGCAGGGTGTCGTCGCCGAAGGAGCTGGCGGCCTCGCGGCCGGCCGCGGCGACGGCCTCGGCGAAGTCCGCGGCGGAGTCGACCACGCGCATGCCCTTGCCGCCACCGCCGGCGGCGGCCTTGACCAGGATCGGGTAGGCGAAGGAGGCCGGGTCGTCGTCGAGGGCGTAGGCGGGCACGACGGGCACCCCGGCGGCGACCGCGACGCCGCGGGCGGCGTCCTTGCGGCCCATCAGCTCCATCACACGGGCGCTGGGGCCGGCCAGCGTGATGCCTTTGGCCTCCAGGGCGGCCGCGAACGCGGCCCGCTCGGAGAGGAATCCGTAGCCGGGATGGACCGCATCGGCGCCGGTGGCGACCGCGGCGGCCACGACGGCGTCGATGTCGAGATAGCTCGGCACCGGTACGGCGACGTCGGCGGCCCGCACATGGGGTGCGAAGGCGTCGAGGTCGGTGTAGATGGCGATGGTGCGCAGGCCCAGTCGGTGTGCGGTGCGGAAGACCCGCAGGGCGATCTCGCCGCGGTTGGCGACCAGGACCGACCGGATGGAGAGCGTGCCGGTGCAGACAGTCGTGGTCATGGTCATCACATCCTGAAGATGCCGTAATTCGGGGTGGGGATGGGCGCATTGGCCGCGGTGGCCAGCGCCATGCCGAGCACGCGCCTGGTGTCGGCCGGGTCGATGATCCCGTCGTCCCAGATCCGCGCGGTGGAGTAGTAGGCCGAGGACTGCTCGTCGTATTGCGCCCGGATCGGGGCCTTGAAAGCCTCGACCTCCTCCTCGGTGGCGAGGTCGCTGCGCACCGTGGCCAGCACGGATGCGGCCTGTTCGCCGCCCATCACCGCGATGCGGGCGTTGGGCCACATCCACAGGAACCGCGGGTCGTAGGCGCGTCCGCACATGCCGTAGTTGCCCGCGCCATACGATCCGCCGATGACCACGGTGAACTTCGGTACCACCGAGCAGGCGACGGCGGTGACGAGCTTGGCGCCGTCCTTGGCGATGCCGCGGTTCTCGTACTCGCGTCCGACCATGAAGCCGGTGATGTTCTGCAGGAACAGCAGTGGGATGCCGCGCTGGTTGCACAGCTCGATGAAGTGAGCGCCCTTGAGTGCGGACTCGCTGAACAGGATGCCGTTGTTGGCCACGACCCCGACCTTGTAGCCGTGGATGCTGACGAACCCGCACACCAGGGTCTCGCCGTAGAGGGCCTTGAACTCCTGCAGCCGGGAGCCGTCGACGATGCGCCGGATCACCTCGCGCACGTCGTACGGCGTGCGGGCATCGGCCGGGATCACGTCGTAGATGGTGGCCGGGTCCTCGGCGGGCTCCTCGCTGGCCACCGGCGTCAGCCATCCGGCACTGTGCCCGTCAAAGCTGGGCCGGTCGAAGGTGGCCACGATCGAGCGCAGGATCTCCAGCGCGTGGTCGTCGTCTTCGGCCAGGTGGTCCACCACACCGGACTTGCGGGCGTGCACGTCACCGCCACCGAGATCCTCAGCACTCACCACCTCACCGGTGGCGGCCTTCACCAGCGGCGGACCGCCCAGGAAGATCGTGCCCTGGTTGCGCACGATCACCGTCTCGTCCGACATCGCCGGCACGTAGGCACCACCCGCGGTGCACGACCCCATCACCGCCGCAATCTGCGGCACGCCCTGCGCCGACAGGTTCGCCTGGTTGAAGAAGATCCGGCCGAAGTGCTCGCGGTCGGGGAAGACCTCGTCCTGCATCGGCAGGTTCGCGCCACCGGAGTCGACCAGGGCGATGCACGGGAGCCGGTTCTGGGCAGCGATCGCCTGCGCCCGCAGGTGCTTCTTTACCGTCATCGGGTAGTAGCTGCCGCCCTTGACGGTGGCGTCGTTGGCCACCACCATCACCTCGCGCCCGGCCACCCGGCCGATGCCGGTCACCAGACCCGCGCTCGGCACCGTCCACGGGTCGGCGCCGTACATGCCGTAGGCGGCCAGCGGGCTGAGCTCCAGGAACGGGCTGCCCGGGTCGAGCAGGTGGTCGATCCGGTCGCGGACCAGCAGCTTGCCGCGGCCGGTGTGCTTGCGACGGGCGGACTCGCTGCCGCCCTGGCGCGCCCGCACCAGCCGCTCGCGCAGCTGCCCGGTGGCATCACGAAGGGTCTCCATCAGCTCACTCCTTCATCGATCCGTTCGCACCGCTCAGCGCGGCAAGGCGGATCAAGCGCTCGGCCTGCGTGAAGATCGGGCCGTCGACCATCCGGCCCTCGAACGTCGTCACACCACGGTCCGCGCCGACGTGGGCCAGCAGCCGCTGCGCCCAGGCGAGTCGCTCGGCACTGGGCCGGTAAGCGGCCCGGATCACCGCCACCTGCGAGGGGTGGATCGCCACGGTGGCGTCGAAGCCGACCGCCACCGCGTCCTCGCACTCGGTGGCCAGCCCCTCGGTGTCGGCGATGTCCATGTGGACCGCGTCGAGCGCGAGCAGGCCGCACGCCTTGGCCGCGACCAGGGAACGGGAGCGGGCATAGCGGGCGACGTCACGGTAGCCGCCGTCCGCCCGCCGGCTCGAGGTTCCGCCCATGCTCGCCACGAGGTCGTCCGCGCCCCACATGAGACCGATCACGTTCGGCACCTCGGCGAGCGCGCCCACCCACTCGATACCTCGAGCTGTCTCGACCAGCGCGATGACTGCGCACCCCAGCGCGCAAGCGTCGTCGGGGCGCTCGGCCTTGGCCAGCATGACCCGCGGCAGGGACAGCTCGGCGATGAGATGCACGTCGGCGGCGTGCTCCGCACTGTCGGCGCCGTTGATCCGCACCACCGTCCGCTCAGGATCGAACGTTCCGCAACGGACGAGTCCGCGCAGCGCGTCGCGGGCCTCGTACTTGCGATCAGGCGCGACGGCGTCCTCGAGGTCCACGATGACCACGTCGGCCGCGGCAAGCGCCTTGGTGTAGCGATCGGGACGGTCCGCGGGACAGAAGAGCCAACCCGGGCCGGGCTGCCAGTCGGTCTGCTCACTCATCGGGGTGCCATCCTGACCAGGGTGTTGCGCGTCGCCATCGCCACGACGCCTCCGTGCTGGTTGCGGGCGATGTGTTGAAGGGTCACCACGCCCTCACCCGGGCGGCTGGAGGAGGGGCGCTTGTCCAGCACGTGGGTCTCGGCGTACAGCGTGTCCCCGTGGCGCACGGGCGCCGGGAACTTCACCTCGGTGAAGCCGAGGTTGGCCACGATCGTGCCCTGGGTCAGCTGCGCCACCGAAAGCCCGACCAACGTCGAAAGGGTGAACATCGAGTTCACCAGGCGCTCGTGGAACGGCGGCTGCTGCCCGCTCTCGTGCGCGTCCAGATGAAGCGGCTGGGTGTTCATCGTCAGCGTCGTGAACAACACGTTGTCTGCCTCGGTGACCGTCCGGCCGGGCCGGTGCTCGTAGATGGTGCCGACCTCGAACTCCTCGAACCACAGTCCACGCTGCACGATCCGCTTAGGCTGCTCGTCGCTCGGCTGCATTGTCGTGTCACTCATAGTGCTCCCTCCACCGGAAGGCCGAGGCCGCGGGCGTTCAGCATCCGCTGGACATCTGACTGGGGAAGTGCTGGTCCCTGTCCCACTGCGCGACGTGGGGCGCGATCCGCTCCTCGGCGAAGTCGCGAACGACGCGACGGAAGGTCCTCATGATCTAGACAAGTCGCACTCAACCGAGCCTCTCCCTTATGTCAAGATCATCGAACTGCGTACAAGGTCCGGGACCGGTACACCTAGCGCCCGTACCAGCAGCCGCCAACCGTCCCGCCCGACGGCATCCCGTTGATGTGAGCAACCCGTGACCCTCCCATGATGTGCGACCGGCGGTAGGAGATGAAGTCGGCCGACATAAAGGGGCCGCTGAACGTCGACTTCACAGCCTCAAATCCTGCAGGTCGAGCGGCTGCCCGTGAACGAAGCAGTCACGACCTCCTGTGCATCACACCGAGCCCGTGCAGCGAATATCGAGCTGATCTTTAATCACATCGCTGTCAGCCCCGCGGGCGGCAGGAGCAGATCTCACTGAACCCGGCGTCCTACTCAACTTGATGGGAATCCCCACTCCTTGATATTCCGGAAGAGTGACAACCATCGAACGGTGCTGAGCTTGCGCCGACAGCAGTGCATCAGCGACCGTGTTTACAGGAGAGGCGGCAACTCCGCGCTCCAAAAGCGTCTCACTCAGCGCCTCAGCCCGCCACGGAGCAATAAGAGCACGCAATGCGCTGCGTAGCGCCACAACATTAGCTAGGCGATCACGGTTCGATCGATAATCTGCCGCCTCGGCAAGTTCATGAGCGCCGAGCACCTCGCAAAGGACAGTAAACTGCCTATCGTTCGCCGCACCAATAAAGATGGGTCCTGAACGAGTAGCGAAGCTCTCATATGGAGCTATACCCGGATGCGCACCTCCGGTACGAACAGGGAGCGCACCGGTTCCAAGCCAGCCAGAGGAATGCGGCATCAAGAGACTGATGGCAGTATCAATGAGGGTACAGTCGACGAGTTGCCCTAGCCCGGAACGCGCCCGCTCATTCAAAGCTAGAAGAATGCCAGAAAATGCGTGTAGACCAGTCACGATATCAACAATCGGCACACCGATGCGAAGCGGTTGACCATCGGCCTCCCCGTTAACACTCATCAGTCCGCCGTATGCTTGAAGAGCGGCATCATACCCGGGCATCCCGCCCAGAGGGCCGTCTACGCCGAACCCTGTAATCTGACAGTAGATCAGCTTAGGATACCGGTCGGCCAGGACTTCCTCGTAGCTGAATCCCCACTTAGCCATGGTGCCGACTTTGAAGTTTTCAACGACAACATCCGCCGTCTCCAGTAGGTCCCACAGGACCGCCCTTCCGGCATCAGACGAAAGATCAAGGCAGATATTCCGCTTGTTACGATTGAGAGCCTCAAAATAGGCGCTCCTCCCGTCGCGAAGGTACGGGCCGAAAGTACGGGTCTCATCGCCCGCTGGACCTTCAACCTTTATGACGGTCGCACCGTGGTCTCCGAGCATCTGCGTGCAATAAGGTCCCGCCAAAACTCTCGACAAATCTAAGACTCTTAGACCACTCAGCGCCTCACAATTGTCATCCGCCGAACCTAACATACCGTGCCATCCTTGGGAGCAATCTACCCGGGACAGATCCGGGCAGCTCATGGTTGATCCGCAGCAGCTATTGCCTACGGGACCTGCGCGTGCGAATGCACGTGAAGCCGACTAAATCTTCGATTCTATCTACTCGCACAAAGCTCCGCGACTCCACGAAGCACCAAGCTTCCGCACGCGCGTGCGGAAGAGACAGCGTCCTTCCGCACGCGCGCGCAGAATGAATAGACAGCGTCTTACGCTTAGCTACGGCGCAGTGCCACTCTCAGCCTTGACTTACACTCATGTCGACAGTTTCGGCACCCAGGCTCTGCTCGCCGACCAGGTTCTCCTGGACAAATTTCCAGTCGAGAATAAGCGTCACATTATCATCGTCATCAAGAAACTCGACCGGCCCGAAGAAGTGTGCGAATACGACGGTCTCGATCTTCGTGTTCGTTGCCTCGTGGAGCACACCAAGTGGCTCGTACGCGTAACCACCCTCCCGGACAACGCCGGCGCGGTACTCGACCTCTCCCTTGATGACATAAAAGTCGATCGCGGCCTTGTGGAAGTGCCGAGTGAACTGAGACCCTGGGTCGAGCTTGAGAAGGCAGGCCCACATACCCGTCTCCGGACTGATATACACGACCTTAACCCAGGTGCCCGGGCCGAACGGATGCCACGGCATCTCATTTGCCTGAACCATAATATCTTTCGCCGTAGTCGTCTGGGACTGGTTCACTTCACTACCTCCTGAACGATGACTTGTGCATTAGGACCTTGTTGCTCTGCGACTCGTGCGGCCTGAGGGCCGAGCCGATGCCGAGGCGATCGAAGCATTCTGTATGCCTTCCTGCCGTCAGCCTTACACCTGTATCGCAAACTCCTAGATGCTCGCGCCAATGCGCTCGAGCTTCTGCAATGATCGGAGCTTCTCTGGCCTTGGCCGGTCAGGGAATGACTGCCCCCAGTTGATGTACGGAACCTCCCCCACGTAGATGCTCCCCTTACTGTCAACCGCTATACCATGCGGGGCCATAAACTCTCCATCGCCGACCCCGGGTCCGTCAGCGCCACCCAAGCGAGATATGACCCTTCCATCCGAATCCATTATCGAGATCCTGGGGCCAAGGTTTTTATACCTAAGGTTCGCCATCAAGGCGGGGCCAAGCTCGCCAACGATGAAAAGCGACTCGTCGCCATCTAGATAGTGTACGAGCGCGCAAGGTCTATGGAGATCATGCCACTGGGTCTCGTATTTGCCGTCCGCCGAGAACACCTGAATTCGATGATTCTCTCTATCTGCGACATAAACCCAACCATCCGCGTCAACCACAATATTGTGAACGAGGTTGAATTCTCCCGGACCGGTTCCCGGCTTACCCCACGATGTCAGTAGCTTGCCGTCCGGGGCAAACTTGTGCACGGCCGCATTTCCGTATCCATCCGCGACGTAAATCGCACCGTCCTCGGCCACAGCAGTATGAGTGCACCGATGGAATGGGACACCGGACATGAACGCTGAGGCTTTCCCGGGAACCCCGAGCGTCAAAAGAAGTTTCCCCGACGTGGTGAACTTTCGTACGGTGTGGTCACCGTCATCCGTGCACAGCAGGTTGCCATCGGCATCGATGCTTAGACCGTGCGGCCGGCTAAAGATACCTTCGCCCCAAGAGGTAACGAAGTTCCCTCTGCTGTCGAAGACCATCATGGGGCGCGTTCCCCGATTGAAGACATAGACATAGTCATCGCGGTCGACCGCAACTGAACCGACATCGGTGAACTCATAGTCCTCCGGCAGCTTCACCCAGTCATCGATGACGCGATAGCTGTACTTTCCGTCACCGAGCACGGTTGACATAACAAGCTCCTATCTACCGCGAAATGTTTCTGCCTATCATGTTCCGCTAGGGCGCGCCGCACCAAGTAGGCCCGTTCAGGGCATAGCTGTCGCCGATGCAATGGGGAGTTTGGCGAATTCTCCGCGTAGGCCGGCCTCAAGAAGTGGTGCGTCCGCGCACACAGTCACCATGCGAAAGCCCTCGCCTGCCCGGCCGAGCGCCTGCTCTCCGCTGCTGCACTGAATACCGGCAACTACATCGTGCTGCGCGCACAGCCGCCTGATGGCCTCGATACCATCAGCGTGAGGGCCGGGCAATGAGGCGAGCGTCGGAGGTCCGCCGAGTGCGATTGAAAGATCCGCCGGCCCAATGTACACGCCGTCAAGGCCTGCCACTGAACATATTGACTCTGCATTTCTCAAACCCGCTTCGGATTCAATCATTACCAGGCAAATAGCGGACGGCAGGGCATCCGAGTTATTGTGACCCCCACCGTAGCCTCGCAATCCTCCGAAGCTTCGGTTGCCTGTAGGCGGGTATCGGCAGGCGCTGACGGCTCGAGCAGCGCCGTCAGCATCCTCGACCATGGGCACGATTACGCCATCCGCTCCGGCGTCCAGCGATTTACCAATCCAGCTAGGATCGTTATGTGGGACCCGTACAAATATCGTCACCTCGGTCCGCGCTGCAGCTTGAATGCAGCTCAGAACTCCTTCGTATCCCATGAAGCCGTGTTGCGCATCCAAACATATATAATCGAACGGCGCAAGAGCCATCACTGCGGCGATGTACGGTGAGCCCGTGACGCACCAAGCGCCGTAAGCACACTCCTTCGCGGCCCAACGCATCTGGAGGCGACTACCCATTGTTAAGCGCCCGTTCCGCCTCGTCGATCAGTGGGGACGAATTGGAAGGACGTTGTGCAACCGGTAGAACCGGCGAACTTGCCGCGTCAAAGTCAATGTTTCTTGACTGTATGAGCCATCTTCCGTCTTCCAACACGAGCATGTCGCGGTTCATTGCGGTCGAGTGGACCTGGGAACCATCATCCGTCGTTACGATGAGCGTCATGTACGAGAGCACAGTGGCGGAATCAAGGGTGTGATCCCTAAGGATGAAGTTGCTAAGTACATGTCGTAATCTTGCTTCGCCGCGCAGAGTCTTTCGAGCCTCGAAGCGTTCAAGCAGGCGGGACCTACCGACGACCGGGCCATCGACAACAGTACCTCGCACCGAAGTGGTCAGGGTTGCCCCTTCAGTGAACAATTCGGCGCACCCCTGAGCATCCTGAACGTCAGTACGCAAAGCCAATTCGATGACAACATCGAAGATATCTAGCCGAGAGGAAACCATACATTTCTCCTAAAAAGACTAGATGGGGCTGCCATGCTCATCCGGGGTTGAAGTCTGTCCATCCGGCTCTCATCGCGCCTGCAACTGGTGCCAGTCCTAGCGCAAACTATTACAGCTGGAGCGAGCGAGCCGGGCCTACCTTGGCCTCGCGGCGATCCGTGGCAGAGACAACCATCACGGCACCAGACGCCAAAACTTACTCGTATGAAAGACAAGCGGCCGAATGGCGTGGTCGGCGTCAAGCTCGTGTACACGCATCACAACGATGTCGTGGTCGCCGGCCACATGGGTCGCTTCGATGCTGCAGTCAAGCCAGGCGATAGCCCCGTCCAGGAACACCGCCCCGTCCGGCGTAGCACGCCAGGTAAGACCCGCGAACCGGTCCCGACCGCGGGAGGACAGTTGGCGGCACGCCTGCTGTTGATCGTCGGCGAGCATGCTCACCCCGAGACGGCGTGCTTCGCGTATGAGCGGCCACGTCTCGGACGAATGCGCGATACACACCGAGACGAGCGGAGGCTCCAAGGAGACCGAAGTATATGAGCTGACAGAGATTCCGAGCGGGAGCCCGTCCACACACGCGGCGATCGCGATGACCCCCGAGGGGAACGCGCCGAAGACTTGCCTCAGCCGGGCTGAATCACTTTGCTCAGTCAACGGAGACACCCCACGGACGTCTCCACGACCCCTAGGTGACACTCGTAGATGCTGCCTCCGTTCTTAGGCCCATGGGTGACCAGATCGCCGTGGTGCCGCATCGCATTGCTCAGACCGGAGCTCTGTCTGGGCGAAACGATGAGACCTGGGGCCGTACTACAGTCGAACGCCGTGAGCGCTTCCGACACCCCGCCCGGTTTCAGCCCCCATGTCCGCGAACGGGTGACTGCCTGGTACTTCATCTCCATCTCTAACTCCCTCGCGTCATCGACCCACACAGCGCCGGTCGCGATTCCGGAGATCCCCTCCGGCCTACACAGCAGCAGTGCCGCGCTATTGCGCTCGCCAGAGCAGTCCCAGCTGAGTAGTAATCAACACAAGCTAGCTAGCGCATACCTTCGGCACACCCGACACTCGCCATTTCCCAGCCTCGAGCACTTGGAAGAATCCGCACTTGTTGCCGCCGAAGTCGCCGCCAGAGGCGGTCCATGTCACAGGCGCAACCAGGCCGCCTACGTCGGTCGTTCCAAGCTTTACAAGCGCATTTACGATGTCGGCGGAAGTGACCGTCTCGCCGAACTCGGCAGAGGCCTGCTTCAGCATCATACCGAAGACCCAGTTCGTCCAACCTGCGTCACCCAGCGATCCGCCACTGGCATACTGGCTCACCGCGGCGATATATTCCTTTGCCTGCGGACTAGGATCCGTGACGTTCCAGGGCACTGCCGCGGCCGTCTGCTCGGTAAGCGTGACCGAGTGAGGAATCTGCGAAATGTCGGTGGTAGAGGTATTCAGATTATTCGGAATAAAGATATGCGGATTCCATCCCTGTCGGGCGGACGCCTGTGAGAAACTCACAATGCCAGGCGAAGATAGCATGACCAGGACTGCCTGAGCGCCGGCGTCCCTCGCCGCAATAACCTGTGCCGTATAGTCTGGCGCGCTCAGTGATACAGCTGCCGTATAAGCCACCTCAAGCCCAAGTGTCTTGGCGCTTGACTGAAAGGCACTTCCAATGCTGGCGCACCCGGGTGACTCCTTGCAGTACATCACCGCGACCTTCTTCGTATCCGGGTACAGCGTATGGACAGCCTGCGCATAGATAGCCCCCTGCAGTGCGGGCGGCGCGCCGAGGATGTACACACCTGTCGCCAGGTTGTCACTCAACCCAGGAAGTCCGGATAAGATCGGAATATTCTTGCGCTCTGCATATGGCATGATCGTCGACGTTGCTACATTCGTCGCCAGACCGAAGAGCGCAACAACACGATCTTTCTCTACGAGCTTCTGGACGGCCGTTAGGCCACCAGCCGGCGTGCCCTGCGTATCTGCATAGAAGATCTTTACGGGATGGCCGTTCAGCCCGCCATTAGCATTGACCCACCCAGCCCATGCCTGCACTCCCGACTTGGCGTTCGCGACCGCTGCGCCAAGCGGCCCAGTGGCGTCAATAATTTGGCCTAGACGGATCTCAGACTTCGTCAGCCCTGATCCTGAGCTGTTGCCCGTCCCACCGCCTGCTGAGGACCCGCCAGAGCTGCCACAAGCGCTTACAGCTAGCATCATGCTGGCCGCCGCTGCAACCAGAGCTCCTGCTCTCCACTGTATACGTCGCATTGCTTGCCACCATTCCTGACCAATTTATTGTTCGGATGGGCACATCTAACTCAAGACGACTCATCGAAACGGGAACTGTTACAATTGGAATGCGCCAGGCGATGCCGTCACCGTCTCTACACGGCCTCGGCGCCAAGATAGTGTTCCACCAGATCCCCGTCTCTGAAGTCTGCAGCGGGGCCGGCGGCCTGCACAACGCCCTTCCGTAGGAAGATGCACCGATCAGCCAACCGAATCGCCTTATGCGCAAACTGCTCAACCATGATTACGGAGACACCGGCGTTACTCAAGCTGCCTAAGCTGGCAAACATGTCATCGACAACCTGCGGAGCAAGTCCTGTCGAGAGCTCATCTGCCATCACGACCGAGGCCTTGCTTAGCCACGCCCGGGAAAGAGCCACCATCTGCTGCTCCCCACCGCTCATAGTCCCCGCCGTCTGATCGAGGCGGCGCCTGAGAGGTGGAAACAATGTGCAGGCTTCTTCTACTCCCGCACGCGCAGATCGACCAATCCTATTCACGTGCATCTCGATATTTTCGCGGACGGTCAGGGAGGGATAAATAGCCCTTCCCTCGGGGATAAGGCAAAGCCCGACCCTGGCTCGCCCTTCGGCGTCAACCTTCGTGATGTCACTGCCATCGAGCAATACGCGACCACTCTGAGCTCGATTAAGACCCATCAGCGTGCGCAGGAGCGTTGTCTTGCCGGCCCCGTTTGCCCCAAGCACGGCAACAATCTCGCCTGGCTGCACGGCGAAGCTTACCCCATGCAAAACCTCGATCGAGTCGTATCCAGATCGAAGGTCTACCGCTTCCAGCTTCATCATAGGCTCATCTCGAGTTGCGGATCCTTCAGTGGCTCCTTTGATTTCCCGGTCAACCTTCGCACCTGGCGCGCCACCCACAGAACTTGGTGTTTCGTCATCCCGACAATTCCGTTGGGGTCACGGCTGTTGATAATTGCAGTAATGCCGAAAAGAACGGGCTGCCATGCGATGACCCAGTGGTAATCAAATACAACCGGGATCCCGATAAACATGAACGCAGCGAGCCAGCTACCGGTCAGGGTCGCCGTACCCGCAGACACGAGCACCGCGACCAGTACCAGCGACTCCGGATATCCGAACTGCACAGTGGACGCGCTACGGTATAGCGATCCCAGTAATCCGCCCGCAATCGCTGCGAAGAACGCACTAAGACAGAACATGATCGATCGTACGGTAGCGGGATTGACACCGAAACTCTGTACCGCTACGTCGGAGTCCGCAAGTGCGTGAGACAGCCTCCCTAAGCGCCCTCCGACGATCAGTCGGATCACTAGGAGCATCACAAGAACGATTGCCACGGCTACCAGATAGAACTCTCGGTCACCAGATAGACCAGGAGGCCGCGGGACGGAAATCGCTAGGTCCGAACCGAAGCCGAGCGACGAAGGATAAAATACGTACTGCGCAATCAGTCCAAACCCTAAGGTGGCAAGGGCTAGATAGAGCCTGGATAGTCTAACCGTCGGAAAGCTCAAGGCCGCCGCAATGGGCACAACCATCAAGGCAGCTAGAAGAAGAGCGAGAAAATAGGGAACGCCGGCGCGGTTCAGCTGGGTTAGAAATAGGGCGCCCAGCGCGACAAAGGTCGCGTGACCCAGCGAGACCTGCCGAATCGGCCCCACCAGCATGTACAAGCTGGCGAAGATCAGCACGAATATGACCGTACCTGAGGCGCCAACGAGATAGACACCACTTGTTACGAATGGTAGCAAGACAAGGACACTGACGAGTACCACCGCGGAGATTGTACTGCGCCGGGTCCAAGGGCCCACACGCGCTACATTCACCCGCTCGTTGGCGGAGCGCGAAGATCCAATTGTCGAGCTCCGCGGTGATAGCACGGCGACCAGGAAGAGCACGATGAACGGAAGGCTGACGGCCAAGCCGCTGATTGCTGGATTGGTGGCCGAAAACTTTGTGGTGATCGAAGCCGCGATCCCGATCGCAATAGCCCCGACATAAGTGAGTGGAAGACTCGTCAGGCGGCCGACTGCAGCGGCACCGAACGCCTGTACGACGAGTAGGCTCAAAATAGTGCTGTCAAGACCAACCAGCGGGACAAGAAGTAAACCAGAACTCGTCGCGAAGCAACTCCCGATCATCCATGTGACACTCCGAATGCGGGCAGTCCGCACGCCTTCCAGTCGGGTGAGCTCCTCGTTATCGACCAAGGCTCGGGCCCGAAGGCCGAAACGTGTCGAGCTGTAGAACACGCGAAGGCCTATCGCCGCAGCGATGGCAAAGAGCACGGTGATCGCCTCGAACCAGGCGATATTGACGCCTGCGACAGTGAATGTCGAGGTCGGCAAGAACGCCGGCACCATGATGGTGTCGCCGCCGTAAATTAGTACTGCTAGCCCACCCAGGGCCGTACCAAGCCCAAGTGTCGCGACGATCTGAACGGCCGAGCCTAGGTGACGTATTTGCGAGAAGACGAGTTTGTCTAGCAAGTAGCCCTGCAGCGGCGCTACTACCAGCAAGCAAATCGCGACCGCGAGGACCGTGGGGACATTATGGACAATATGGAGGCTATAGTATGCAAAAGCCCCGACCATTCCCATGGCGCCCTGGGCCAAATTGAAAACGCCCGTTGTCTTGTAGGTCAGCACCAGGCCCATCGCTGCAATGGCGTATGCGGAGCCCGCGCCAAGTCCCACGACGATGAACGGCAAGTATTCGTTCACGATGCGCACGCCTTCAGTAGCAATCTACGCCGGGTAGGCAGGGGGGCAATGGTCCTCACGCAGCACCAACTTCGTCACCGAGATAAGCGGCTCGCACAGCCTGACTCGATCGGATGTCACGCGGCGAACCTACAGCCAGCACCCGGCCCTCGGTCAGAACGGTAATATGCTCGGTAACGCGAAGGACCAAATCCATATCGTGCTCCACAAGGAGCACGCCGAATCCGTTTCGCTCCGTGACTTCAGCCAGGAGATCGCCGAACTGACGTGTCTCCTTCACATCCAGGCCAGACGAGGGCTCGTCCAACAGGAGATAGCTCGGATTGCGAACCAGCGCACGTGCGAGCTCCAGCAGGCGCCCCTGACCTGTTGTGAGATCGCGCGCGGGCTTGTCCGCGAAGCCCCCTAGGCCGACCTCCAACAGCGTCCGTTCGGCACGTTCCCGATCAGAGGACTTCCGTACTCGACGCCCCTGCTCGTCGCCGGCACCCCGAGTTCGTGATGTCTCTGCAGCAATGAGGACATTATCAAGACACGTTAGAGACGCGAAGAGCTGCATTCGCTGAAATGTCCGACTGACACCTAGCCGGGCGCGCTTGATAGACGACATGGAGGTTATGTCTCTTCCGTCGTAAAGTACTTTGCCTGATTTGACCGCTTGGAATCCGCTACAGACATTGAACAGCGTCGTCTTGCCTGCGCCATTCGGTCCGATCAGGCCACGAATGGCTCCTGGCACGACACTGATTGATGCGTCGTCGAGCGCCACGTGACCGCCGAAGCGTACAGTCACGTCAATTGCTTCCAGAACCATCCGGAGCATCCCTTCTACCATTGACTGGGTGCGCCGGGCACCCTCAGCGTCAAGATGTCCAAGTAGGAAACCCTGAGCTTCATCCGACCTGACCATCAAACTGTGAGGCCCCCGGCGCGCCTCAGCCAAGCTACTCCGGAAGAATCCACTCGCCGTTAGTGACGAAGAACTTTTCCTTGACGCGGTCCGAAAAGCGTTCAAGCGTAGCGTTGAACGTGTTCTTCGAGTTCACGCCGCCTTCAACATGCGGATAGTCTGACGAGTAAACCAGGACGTTCTCCAGATAGGGATACCTGTCCAACATCGTGTCAATTGGCTCATACACGAAGGGCGTCACCCGTACGTTCCGCTCGATGTACTCGGAAGGCTTCATCGAAAGATTTGCCAGGCGCGTCCGGAAGATCTTTTCGAAGAGCTCATCAAGCCGCTCCCCCAGGGGCCCTACCCAGGCCGCAGTGAGCTCGATGGCACCAAATCGCAGCGTCGGGTGCCGTTCGAAGACACCTCCGAGGATCATGGCTGTCAGGAAGTTCTCGACGGCATAGTGCATCGTGGCCAGCCGACGCGGCTCGATCGGAAGTTCGATCGAGGACTTCATCGAGGGAATGAACGCCGGCACATTAGCAGACCACCGCTGTGAGGATGTGAATGCGTGCTCGCACCCAATGTGCGTCGTCACCGGGACGTTCGCCTCAGCCAACCGTGCCCAAAACGGATCCAAGATCTCTGCGCCGGGAGAGGTCTGTGCCGGGGGCGTGCCCTCTGGAACCAGAATAGCGCGGCAGCCATTGCTCAGAGCCGTATCCAGCTCTGAGAGCATTAGCTCCAAGGTATCTGTCTGCACGATCGCGACGGGCCGTACGCGTCCGTTCAAGGACTTCGTGACATTGGCCGCCCAGCGGTTGTGCGCGGCGATCATTCGGCTTCCGACGCTCGCCTGATCGATGGTGGCCGGATCAAAGCCGTATTTCTTGTATACCCCCGGGTCCGACAGGAGAATGTACCCAAACAGCCCAAAGGTAGGAAACACCAGCTGACGGTCGACCCTCATCGCATCGAGAACCTCGAGCCGACGACTGAAATCAATTGCTCCGGGCGCTCTCGGGCCCTTCATTGACCAAACCGACTCTGGCGTGATGATGCTGTCGTCCGCAGTCAAGTCGGGACATGACAGGCTATTATCGCCCTGGCTTGTGAACCATTTCATGTTCGCAGCGAGGATCTCCGATGCGATGTCCTGATCGAAGATTTCACCCCAGAACTCGATAGGAACCATCTCGTGGCTGTCGAGATCGAGGGCTCGATCAAGGTAATTGCTCTCGAGCCTTGGTGCAGGGCTCATCTCTTCTCCTTTAAGGTGCCGTGTGCTGGGGATTGCGGGCGAAGGGCTTTAGCTTTCCGCTGTGATGCATCCCCAAAATGATCGGGCGCCGAATCTAGAAAAAAATCAGCTTTCGACGTCGATGGTCAGGTCGAGAATTGAGGCGAACTGCTGGCCTCCAAAGAAGTCCCGATCTCCGGGTGAGCCGGCGGGCACATCACGTGGGATCGTAACCTTAATAGCGCGTAGGTTTCGCAGTCCGAATATTTCGGCGCTATCTTTACTCACCTCGAGGGCCTGACTGATTTCTCGCTCGGCGAACAGCGGTGAGCTCATAGCCATATCGAACGACGCTACATCTCGAAAGAAGATGTCGATGGTCAGCCGAAATGGACCCGCGTTCTTACTTCTTACACACGAGGCGATATCTCGCAGTTGCGTCATACCGTGACATCCTCAACGTGCAGCCTGAATAGTTCATCCGGACTATCGACATGGACGACGTGATGCACGTTGAACTCGTAGACCTCGCCCAGGTCGAAGATCCTCTGCGCAAATGGGAATGCAAGAGTACCATTTATTGACCATGCCGGGCTTTTTGAATGCATGTATACGTAATGCATTGCCTCGATGACATCCGCAGCATCGTCAGCATTCGGCGAGATCACGTCGATGATTAACGCGACCTCGGAAATAGTCTGCGGCCGGCGACGCTCCCGTTCACCAAGTACGCCGTCCCGTCCGTAAACACGTGTGGTAACCTTGCACTGCGCGAATGCGTCCGCTCCTACAAGCGTCCGGCACCGATCCCGAGCAGACTCTTCGAGATCCGCAAGCCAGCTATCAAGGCACTCTAATATAGTTGAGTCTCGGATGGCACATGTGAACATCTTCTGAAACCCGGCCGCTGTAACGCCTTCGAGCTTGTTCGTGTAGGGCTGTGGTACGCCCTTACCGCTCGTCACACGAACCAAGTCATCCGTCACTTGCTGGTACGTTATTTCTCTCAGATCGATCGTCCAACCAGGCTCGATCATGAGATGCGGATTGCCGACTTCATATAGTTGGACTGCGGACACACTTGCCGGGGTGCACCGTCTGTTATCGGCTAGTGCGCGCACTACGAAAGAGGTGGACTCAAGCTCAACTCTCAGTAGGTCGACTGGTCCGCGTGGCTCAGCGGCTGATGCCCCGTACTCCGCCACCTTTCCCGCGTGCCAAGCCAGGCCCGGATCGACGCCTCGCATCATGGGCAGCGCCGCGAAGATCGCAGGGTCAGTCGCGCGTCCGGCAAGGATGATGTCGGCCCCGCTCTCGATTGCCCTCTGAATAGGTTCAACTCCCATTACAGCCACGATGCGGGAGCTCCGCAGGATCTCGGCCTCGTCGTATGTGGGAGCCGGCGCAAGCGGTTCGAGCCGACCTGCCTTCAACTTATCCAGGATTGCCTCTGGCGTGACTTCGGAATAGATTAGGGCCAGCTTCACTGCTTGATTCTGGCTCTTGGCTATCTCGCGCACGAGGCCTGCGAAATAGTTCACGCCCCAGTCGCTACCACTGCTTGCGCATGATCCAATTATCAATGGAACGCCGGCCATATGCCGGGCTTCCATCAGCAACTTGAGATCTCGCCTATACGATGCGTCTGAGAATGTTGTTTCGTTCCTTCCCAGGCAATTCGGGCCAGAGTCGGTACTCCCAGCATCCGCGCCGATGAAGTCGATTGGCGCTGCCAATGCTTTCCGCAGCGACTCTTCAGAAAAGCCCGCTCCGAGGCATCCGTGCGCAAGATACGATAGCATCTTCAAGCTCCAACATACCTACGCTTTTATTCCCTGAGCTCGCCGCTCGCCGTGTGGTCTACTTCGATTCAACAGCTTCTCGCGCGGCGTCGACCACGTCCTGCACGGAGGGCAGCCAGTATCGCTCTAGAGGGCGTGAGTATGGGACTGGGATGTCCAGTCCACAGACCCGCCGTGCCGGCGTCAGCAAGTCCGACCAGCACTTTTCATGGAGTTGAGCGATAATCTCGCTTGCTATGCTTGCCATTCCGCCGGCTTCTTGAACGACCACGACGGCGTTCGTTGATCTTACCGACGTGACCACAGACTCTATGTCAAGTGGTACAATCGTCCGCAAATCAATTACTTCCGCAGAAATTCCGTAGCGCTCAGCGAGAAACTCGGCTGCCTGCAGACACCATCCCACTGCCTGCGAGTAGGCAACAAGGGTAACGTCTGTGCCGTGTCGGAGAACCGCAGCTTGACCGAATGGAACCGCGTAATCACCGACCGGAACTTCACCCCGCCTGAAATAGAGAGCCTTGTGCTCAATTACAATGGTCGGCTCGTTCATTCGAATGGCGGAGGTCAAGAGACCCTTTGCATCGGCTGCGCTATAAGGCAGAGCGACCGCGAAGCCCGGTACATGCGCGAAAAGACTTTCGAGCGACTGAGAGTGCTGGGGCCCACCACCACCCGATATCCCCTGCTGGGTCCGAATAGTAATAGGCAGGTCGTAACGCCCAGCGGACAGTAGCTGAAGCTTTGGAATCTGATTCAATAGCTGATCAGCGGCGACAAGAGCGAAGTCTGCAAACATGAGCTCAACGACTGGGCGCAATCCCGCCACAGCGGCGCCCGCGGCTATGCCGACAAAGCCAGCTTCGGAGATTGGCGTGTCAATGACTCGATGTTCACCGAACTCGTCGTGCAGTCCCTGAGTCACCGTGTATACGCCGCCGATACCGATGTCTTCGCCTATCAGTGTCACACGCGCGTCCCGTCGCATTTCCTGGCTAAGCGCCGCATTCAATGCCTGCGCATAGGTAGAAGTGACGGTTTCGAGCTGCTCGTTGACTATCGTGTGGCTCGCGACCATGATGGCGCACTCTCCCATATCTCAGCCGGCTCGGGCGTCTCTTCCAGCGCGGCCTGTATGGCGGCGGCCTCGACAGCCGTGGTTTCACTCTCGCGAACTTCGGAAAGCGCTCCGTGCGGAACACCTGCTTCAACAAGCCTGTCCTCTAACCGAGCGATTGCATCCCTCGTGCGCCAGCGATCAACCTCCTCAGTAGTTCGATATTTTTGCGGGTCTCCCGTCATATGACCGCTGTAACGGTAGGTTTCGGCCTCCAGGAAGACAGGGCCCCCATCCGCTCGGATCCGGGCGCAGGCTTCGCGTGCCGCCGATCTCACTGCTTCAACATCCATACCATCGCATCGCACAGCTGGAATTCCACTGGCGGCCGCCCGGTCGGCGATGCGCGCTACCGGCTGCATCACCATCGTCGGCGTGAGCTCTGCATATTGATTGTTTTCACACACGAACAGGACAGGCAACTGCCAGAGCGCGGCCATCGTCATTGTCTCGTGCAGAACACCCTGATTTACCGCGCCGTCACCGAACGCAACAACGGAGATGCCAGGCTCGCCCAGGGACTTTGTGGCCAGCGCGACTCCGGCCGCAAGCGGTACACCTGCGGCTACGATCGCGTTGCTTGGCAGGATGCGGCGTGACCAGTCACCGATGTGCTTCGAACCGCCCCGACCCTTGCTGACCCCACTTCGGCGACCCATACACTCCGCGAAGAGGGATACCGGACTGATCCCTCGCGCAAGTGCCCAGCCATGGCTACGGTAGGTAAAACTTAGCGCGTCGGCATCTGTCATGACCGAACACACCCCGACCGCCACGGCCTCTTGGCCGGCACAGAGATGCATCGCTCCGTCGATTTTCGCGTCCCGAAAGAGCCGCTCACAGTGCGATTCGAAGGACCGAATACGGTGCATCATGCGCAGCAGTCCTAGTCGGCCTTCAGTATCCTCGGCAGTACCCAAGGTCAAGACGGCGTCCTCTCGATAGATTTTCTGACGCTCCGCTACGAGGTCACCAGGCCCTGAGCTGGTCATTCCGTGCCTCGTGTCGGCTGACGCTACAAGAGCGCGGCTCGTCTGACAAGATCAAGAAATTCGGTACGCCGAATGCCGGCCGAGCACCGAATCGGCATCTAGCTGGGACACTGTCAGTCGCGGTCTGTTGGCCATCGATGCACCTCTCGCTCGACCGAACTCTGAACACACAGATTCGGGTATGTGGCTTGGTGGCCCGGTCGCGAGGCTCCTGACGTTCGCTGGCTGCGGTTTGTCGACGGCGGTGGCACGGCGTGTCAGCTCTGTTCGCGAGACCGAGACGCCACGCCGCGGCGAGGCGTGTAGTTCGTACTGCACGCTCGAGCTGCTCAGAGCAGAGCACATCCTGGACCGAAGATTCGTCCAACCGAACCTTCAAGTCTTGTGTACCGCCGCTGGGCGATTTAGCCTTGTCCGAGCCGATCACGGTGGCCAACCTTCGTACGGAGGTAGAAGTGAGCTGACCTCAAAGCGAGCACGACGCCGGACATTCCCGTTTTTAGGCAAGTTCGGTGCTCTGGCATCCGTTCATGCCAGGAACATGTGCGTGCGCGCGAGCGGCGCGTCGGCCGGCCAGATCAGCGCGAGAGCATTCGGCCTCTCGGTGCGTCGCGCCAAGGTTCACACGCTCGCGATCAACCTCTACGTCTTCAAGGCGCGGGCCAGGTCCCATTTCTGCCTGATGTGCACGGGGCATACCTGCCGCTTGCTCTCCGGTACGACGGCGAGGGACCACAATGCAGTGACCTACTAAGGCTTGGGTCGCGTCGAGATCTGTGCATCACCTATGCCGAGTTGCCCTCGTTGCATGTATGCGTGCGCTAAAGGCGTATCTGGACAGTCCTAGACAGTCTCATAAGGTGAGGTTCTTCATGATGGCATCGTCCTCTCATACTTCCAAGCCGAAGGGGCAGGCGCCAGTTCGGCTTGTACCAGCAGCAGTCGCGACGATGCGCATCATTGACTTTGTAGCGTCTCGCGGACGCGTGCGGGGCTCACGAGTTCAAGCTGGATCGGGGCTAAATGCCAGTACGTGCCACGACATCTTGAAGACTCTCGTTTATGGTGGGTACTTGTCCTTCGATGGCGTATCAAAGGAGTACTCTCTCGGTCCGGTCCTGACCGCTGTCGGCTCCCTGAAATACTCGGCTGACAGCATCGTCGCAAGCGCACGTAATCACCTCGCGCGCTGGGCGAGCGAGACTCAATTCACCGCCTTTCTTGCGCAATGGCTGCCCGACCGAACTATAGTGATCCTAGACAAGGTCGACAGTCCGCTAGATATAAAGATGACTGTTCAAATCGGCCAACGGTTTCCCTGGTCGGCTGCCGCGCTCGGGAAGGCCTTTATGGCGTTCATGGACGAGTCCGAACGGCAGGAGGTGTTGCGGATCAACCCGCTTCCGTCACATACGGCGAAGTCTATAAGTTCACAAGAGACCTGGCTCGCTGAGCTGGACATAGTTCGAGAGCGCGGGTGGTCGAGTTCTCAGGGAGAGTACTACAGTAGCACCAATTCTGTAGTTGCCCCCATCTTCGGGCCGCAGGGCAGTGTTCTCGCCGCGGTGGGCTCTCTCGCTACTACGAGCGACTTGAAGGAATCCGATATTGGTCATTACGGCCTACTAATGCGGACTCTTGCGGACGATATAGAAGCTTCGATTTTTCCGGCGGGCCGGACGAGCGGCCTCGTGCATTGACGTGATCTCAGCAAGGAATGAGTCGTCTCCACGGACGACACGGATATAACGCCCGAATCGGGCGATGCTGGAGATGGGCGTGGAGCCATCGATAGA